>JASHTU010000173.1 GCA_030040395.1 Acidobacteriaceae bacterium | reverse complement strand
CCTTCCGGACCTTGGAACTACTGGCAAGTCCCAAGTGTTGCGGTGGAGGCCGACGGCAACATTCTGGTGCTGCATCGCGGCGATTACCCGATCCTTGAATACCGGCCGGACGGCTCGTTCATCGGGCCGTGGGGGCACATACAATTCAGCGAGGGCAAGGTGATGTTTGTTCCGCCAGCGGACCGCACGCCGGAGATGTCGCGTTACCAGGCGATCTATGGCCCCTCGGGGTGCAGCAATTGCGGCGCACACTCCATTCGCAAGGACCCCGACGGCAACATTTGGGTGGTGGATGCGACCGGCCATGTGATCTACAAGTGCAGCCCCAGCGGAGAGATTCTGATGACGCTTGGGCAGAAGGGCAAGCCGGGAATGGGACCCAACAATTTTTACCTGCCCACCGACGTGGCCTTCGCGTCAAACGGCGACTTTTATGTAACTGACGGATATGGGAATCCGCGCGTGGTGAAGTACTCGCAGGACGGAAAGTATCGAATGCAGTTCGGCAAGCGCGGCGATGGACCCGGAGAGTTTCAGCTTCCCCATAACATTGCCGTCGACGCCCAGGGCAGGGTATATGTTACTGACCGTGACAACGCGCGCGTCGAAGTTTTCGATGCGGATGGAAAGTACCTGACGGAGTGGGGCCATACGGGCGGAGTTTCTTCCCTATATATCTCTAAAGACCAGAAGATATGGCTGGGCGGAACAGAGCGCGATTTAAACGGCAAGGTCATTGGGAGACTGCCTGGGGAGGGATCAACCGGCTCACACGGCGCTGCGATAGCAGACAGCGGCGACGTGTATCTTGGCCTGCTAAGCGGGAAGGTGGAGAAATTCGTCAAGCAATAGCGGAGCCTGTACAGGAGACTCACAATCGGTCTGATCCCCGCTCCAAAAGTGAATCTGAGACACCGGGGAAAATCCATGGCGAGTGCCTCTGGGCACAATTGCCGAGCTCGACGCCATTGGCGTGCATATCACTGGCTCCATGAACATGGGAGAAACCAACGCGACTACGGTAGGTCTGATCTTCATCGCCGCAACAAACGATCATCATTGCCGGGCCTTTGAGGTGAAAACAGGCAAGATGCTTTGGGATACCAGGCTCGAAATGGGCTCCTATGCGACACCAATTACCTATAGGGCCAGAAATGGAAAGCAATACGTCTTGATGGTCGCCACGGGCGAGGCTAGTATGACCGGACGGGAGGCGTCAGCGTGGCGACCTTCGCCCCGCCTTGAAGCTTGGCGCTGGGGATGCGGCTGCCGCACTCGTCGGGATTGGCGCGCTCGCGGCGCTCGGTCCGGCGGGGGGCGGTGCTGGGCGATCCGGAGGTGTTGCCGCGAGAGCAGGGAAGAAAGTCCGATCGCATGGGCGGTGTGCGGTCGCGCAGACGCTGGCGCTCAGTCGGAGGTCACCCCGGTGCGCGCTGCGCGGGTGCGAGCAAAGCCGGAGGCCCTCGCCGTAGACACAAGGTGGGCGGTGATGCGCCGGGCGGTGAATCCGGCTCCGTAGGCGAAGCGCACCAGGGGGCCGAAGGAATTCGCCGACGCCACGCCGACCATGTAGAGGCCCGGCAGCGAGGTCTGGAAATTGGTAGAGAGAACCGGGGCGTTCTCGACGCACTGAATCCCGTAGCGCAGCGAATCGTGGAGAAATGGCAGCTTCGAGACAGATACCGAGTAGCCGGTTGCGGCGATGACGTGATCGGCTACGAGTTCTGTTCCGCATCTCTCCTTGTTGCGAAGCTGGAGATGAACCTTGCCGCCATTCACGGATGCGCTCTCGACCTCAGTGCCGACGTGCATGGGAACCCTGCCCTCGACGCGACTGCGAATGAACCAGCCCGGCGCCGGTCCCAGATGAGTGCGAACAACTCGCATGCGAAACTCCTGCGGCATGAAGTGAAACAGAAGCGGGGCGTCGGTGGCGAGGCGCGATCGCCAGCCGATCCCGAGGCCGGAACGCGGATTGCGGATACGCTCCCAAAGCGGGCGCGGCTCGGCCATCAAGGTGTGGAACGCGATCCGGCTTGCGCGGGCCACGACTTCGACATGCGCTCCCGCTTCATGCAGAAGCGCGGCCAAGTCGAGCGCTGATGCGCCGGCACCGATCATGGCGACGCGCATTCCCTCGAACCGCGTCAGATCGTGATGGTCCGAGCTGTGGGTTGCGAGTCCACGGGGCAGGCCGGCAAGGTCTTCGGGGAGGCGAGCAAAGTGAGATAATCCGGTAGCCACGATCACCCGGCGTGCAAGGATGGATTGGCTCGTAGCCGTCTCTAATTCGAAACCTTCGCCCGCGCGGCGGACCATTATTACGTCCGCCTCCTCCAGCATGGGCACATACCGCTTCTGGAATTCGAGCCCGTAGGCGACGAATGTTTCGAGGGGAGTCGGCAGGCCTACCTCGGCGTATGGCAAATTCCTCTCTCGGCAGAATCGAGAAAGTGGGAAGGCCCCGTCGGGGTCATACAGGCATGAAGCAAAACCTTCCGACTTGAGGTGCATGCCCTTAGGCATGCGCTCGCGCCAGCTCTGCATGGGACAGCCGAAAATACGAAAAGAAAGGCCGGCCTTGCGCAGATGAGCCGCGATGGATAGACCATACGGGCCGGCGCCGATAATCGCTAGATCGATGAACATAGTAATCAGTGGAACCTCGGTTCGTGGTTACTCTTGAATCGCGTCAGGAGTGCCCATTTGAGCGGAAATCGCAGTAAAATCAGATTGTCCGTCGAAGGGCTCCTCGAGACGAAGACAGACACGAGGGTAGTGAAATCATTCCACCCCAGCATCAGCGGTACAAAATACGTGAGAGGTTAGCGGCAGGAGCCCAACCAAGCGTGTTTTTGAGCGCGACACTTTGGTGGCCTACCTCTGCCCGGCTTGCCTTGGCATTCCTCGAACGCGGCTACCGTGTTACGGGTATCTGTCCGCCCGGTCACCCGCTGCGCGCCGTAGCTGGAATTGAACCTCCTCATCTTTATTCTGGATTCAATTCGCTGGAATCGCTGCGGGCCGCGCTCAATTCGGCGCAACCCGACCTGATTATTCCCTGCGACGACGGAGCGCTTTGGCAGCTTTTCGAGCTATATCGAACTGTCGATGACTTTCGCGCGCTGATTGAACGCTCGGTGGGCAGGGCCGAAGCATATCCGGTCTTGCAAAGCCGATTCAGGTTGCTCCAAGCCGCTTCGCAACTGGGAATTCTCGTTCCCCGTACGGTGGCCATCGATTCTAAAGAGGAGCTGGCGAATCCGAGCCTGCAGTGGCCAGCGGTGCTGAAAGTGGACGGCTCCTGGGGCGGCGAAGGCGTGGCCATCGTCCGAAACCGGGCAGAAGCTGCGCGGGCACTGGCCCGACTCACGGGGCCGCGGAGAACACTCAGCGCACTTAGTCGGTTTTTCATCAAGCGTCATCCGCTGGCTTTATGGCTTCTGCGGCAAACAAAGGGATCGAGAGCCATCCTGCAAGGTTTTGTCGCTGGCCGGCCGGCAACCACCATGCTCGCCTGCTGGCGGGGCGAAGTGTTGGCCAGCGTCACCGCGGAAGTCATATCATCGCAAACGGCAATGGGGTCAGCCTGCATCGTCCGAGCGCTCAAGCTGGAGGAAATCGCAGAAGCTGCGCGCCTGCTGGCCAAGAAATTCATGCTCAGCGGATTCCACGGAATCGATTTCGTTCTCGAAGAAGGGACAGGCACGGCATACCTGATCGAGATGAACCCGCGCGCAACGCAACTGGGACATCTCAACGTACTTCCTGAGGGCAACCTCGTCGATGCACTCGCGGCAAAGCTGAGCCACGGAGCGCCCATCGGCCACGCCGACTCGAACCGCATTGCCCACGACATCATCGCGCTTTTCCCCCAGGCCTGGAAGACAACTCCCGCCAGCCCCCTGCTCCAGGAAGCCTATCACGATTTTCCTCGTGAACAGCCGGCGCTGGCGGCAGAGCTTATGCGCGATCCATGGCCGGAACGGCGCATTCTAAGCCGCATCTTCAACATAATGCGCACGCGCCGGCCCCCCGAGACTTTTCCGGCCGAGGAACAGCGTGGCCAGGAAGCCTCAAGCCCTAAAGCTGTTCCGTCTGCGCCGCGACGGGCGGAAGTTCCAAAGTCGCCTTAGTTCCGCGCGTAGCTCTGAGTGCTGTTTCATAGGCAAGGATAAGTGCGCGACAATTCTCGCGCATGGTAAACCGCGCCTCATAGGCGCAGCGAGCCGACCTCCGCATAGCGACGACGTTTTCGGGGTGGTCGAACACCCAACGGAGCTTCTCTGCCAGATCGCTCGCGTCTCCCGGCTCGAAGAGCAGCCCGGTTCGCTGATCTTGGCAGATTTCGACCATTGCTCCGAGCCGCGATGCAATCACCGGGGCGCCTGCGGCAAAGCTTTCGATCGCCACTCTGCCGAAAGTCTCGTACCATTTCGAAGGAAAAACGAGCACGCGCGCGTTAGACATGATTTCGGCCGTCTCCGGGCGGGATTTTGGCCCGAGCCACTCAACTTCGCGGTGCTTCTCGCAGAACACTGCAATCTCCGTGGCCATGGGACCGTCGCCAACGATCTTCAGCGTCCAGTTGCGGCCGAGCCCTTTCCACGCCGCCAGCAGCGTGTCGAGTCCCTTCTCCGGGCTCAGCCGGCCGACGAAAAGCGCGTACCCTCCAGCGCCTGTGCCGCAACCTGGATCGGGATAGACAAAGTTGTTCTTGACGAACAGTTTTTCTGAGGGAAATCCGGCCTCGATGAACTTGTCGCGGACAAATTCAGTCAGTGCGATGTAGAGATCCACCGCGTTAAGCCAGGTTCCTTTGATCGAATGGAAGGCCGTCATTGCAGCGACCGTGGCGGTGGCCAGCCGACTGCCACGGTAACAGCCGTGCAGGATGCCTGGATACTTGAACACCTTTCCCATGCAGTCTTCGCAGACGTGGCCATCGCGGTAGAAGAAGGCGTTGGGGCAAAGCAGGCGATAGTTTCTGAGCGTTTGCACAACGGCGACGCCGTGCTTTTTTGCTGCGTAATAGACCGACGGCGACAGCAGGGGGAAGAAGTTTTGCACGTGAAGCACATCGAATCTCCGCTCGATGATCGCCTCCTCGACCAGGCG
>JASHTU010000172.1 GCA_030040395.1 Acidobacteriaceae bacterium | reverse complement strand
TGTTTGCTTCCGGTAGCAGGATTCAGTTCGATGGACGGATCCTGGGCGCGCAGCTTGTCGTGAACTTCACGCGGCGTGATGCCCACGACCGCGGGATCGTAAGTCAGCACTAGGTGCGGCACGTGATTGGCCACGGGAGGAACAAAAATGCTCACCTGCATGGTGGGAATGTGCTTGAGCATGTGACCGATGAGGTTCGCGCGTTCCGTGTATTCCTTCTCCAGCGCATCATCGTTCTGCTCGAGGATCCAATCGACCGCGGCCACCATGCCGACAATCTGCTCTTTGGCCACCTTCATGCCTCGTCCGACACCCTCGTCGTACGGGTTGTTGTTGGCCGTGGCGAGTTCAATCAGGTTCTTTTTGCCCAGCAGCAGCCCCGCATTCTGGGGGCCGCGCAGGCCTTTTCCGCCGGAGAAACACACCGTGTCGAAGCCCATTTGCGTGTACTTCCACAGGTTCGAAATAGGGGGCATGTCGGCGGCGGCGTCAATGTTGCAGGGAACGTTATGGCTGTGCGCAACCGCCAGCCAGTCTTCGTGACTGATTTCCCCGTCCCGGGCCGCATTGAAAAAGTTGGTCATCACCGTCTTGGGCGTAAAGGAGTTCTTGTAGTCGTCCATGGTCTCGACTTCGACAAAGTTGAGTCCACACAGATAAAAGGCGTGATCGTAACCGTACCTGTGCGCTTTTTGCACGATGATTTCGTTTTTTCCCTCGGAGACTTTTTCGGGAATATCGCCGACCTTAAGATCCGGATTCGCTGCCTGAACGCAGGCCGCGGCGGCCAGCGTTAATGCCGAATCCGCGCCGCAACTGACAAGCGCAGCCTCGCAGTGAAGCTTATTGGCGATATATTCCCCCGCTTTGCTCTGCAAGTCGCCGAGATGCACCGGATGATGCGCCGCCTGCGCGATCGCCTCCTGCACTTGGGGCGGCATGGTGGAGGCCGTAAAGATGGTGTAGGTGCCCGCCGCATTGATCAGCTTGGTGGCGCCGAGTTTCTCGTAGTAATCCGGCTGCCGCGCGCCTGATTTTTGCGTTTCCGCGCCGAAGGCCTGTGCGACGCCGCCCAGGAAGGGGCTTGCTCCCGCGGCCGCCATGGCGGCTTGAGACCATTGCAGAAAGCGCCTTCGTGTAAGGCTTTCGCGAATCTTGGATGTCAACATTTTCGAATTTCCCCTCCCCCTTGTTTTCCGGCTTGCACGCGGCAACCCGACCCATCAACAACAAATAAAAATAAGTAGAAAGGTAGCGGCGTGAATTCTTCGCACCACCCAATCTTCATCGCGCCAATGGCCGCTGTCTGCAGTCCCAAGTCCGTTGGCAGATTAGGACAAATGTCCCGTCTGCGTCATTGGCAGGCGTCACGCAAAATGGTCGAGATGGACCAGTCCACGCTGGATTGCATAAATCGTGGCTTGCGTTCGGTCCCGCGCCCCCATCTTCTCCAGCACCGCGCTGACATGCATGCGCACCGTCTTCTCGGCGATATTCAGCTCATCCGCGATTTCGCGATTGCTGCGCCCCTGCGTGATGCAAACCAGGACCTCTTTTTCACGGGGCGTCAGCTCCAGCGAGGGGATGCGCTCCAGTAAACGATCCATCACCACCTGGGGGAGAAAGCGCAAGTTCATCTCCGCATGGCGGATGGCGTTGATCAGCTCTTCGCCGCTGGCGTCCTTGGTCAGATAGCCGATGGCTCCGCTCTGGATGGCGCGATACACATCCTCGCTTCCCCGATAATTCGAGAGCACGACAATGCGCGCCGGCCGCGGCTCCTTGCGCAATTCAACGATGACGTCAAAGCCGTTCATGCGCGGCAGCCGCAGATCCAGCACCACCACGTCGGGCTGCAATGACCGGTATAACTGGATGCCCTCGACTCCGTCGGAAGCCTCGCCCACGATGCGAATCTGCGCATGGTCCGCCAGCACGGATTGGAGAGCCATGCGGGCGAGAAAATGATCTTCAATCAGGAGTACGCGAATCTGCTTCACGGGAAGCTCATCCATAGCGGTGCTTCAAGCTCGGGGAATCGGACGAACAGGAGCCATTATACGCCGATCCAGTGGACGACCCGTTGCTGTTGGTCCGAAGGTGGGTGAATGGCTTGGAAATCCGCGGTCAGGACAATTTCGGTTCCCGCGCCAGGCGCCGTGTTGACGCGCAGCGCGCCTCCTAGTTTACGGGCGCGCTCCTGCATGACCAGAATTCCGAAATGGCCGGGACGTGTCCGGGGTTCGAGGAAGTGGAATCCGCATCCGTTGTCGCGGATGTTGAGGTGGAGGGAGTCGCCCTCGTACTTCAGGCGGACCGCGATCCGGGTTGCGCCGGAGTGACGGATGGCGTTATTGACTGCTTCCTGCCCGATGGAGACCAGATGATGCACAGCCGCCGGCGCAATCGGAACCTCGTCGCCTTCCACTTCAAAGGAGAAATCAATATCCTCGCGCAAGCAATTGGCGGCGAGAGCGCGGGAGAGCGCCTGCGAAAGAATCTCGGTGATTTCGTCGGAGTCGCGCAAATCCCAGATAATTCGCCGCGCCTCCGCTTGGCAATGCGCCACCATCTTTCGCGCCAACTCGCACGATTGAGCGGCGCGCACGTTCCTGTCATCGAAGCCGGCGAGGAGTTTGGCCGTAGCCTCCAATTGCCACGAAATCGCCGCCAAGCCGGCCATTAACGTGTCGTGAAAGTCGCTCGCGATGCGATTCCGTTCTTCAAGGACCATGCCAATCTGGCCCTTCAAGAGTTGGTCGCGCTGGCGCAGTAATTCGATCGCCAGCACCGCCAAGCCGAAGAGTAGAAGCATATAGAAATACCAGGTTTGATAGAAGAAATGGCGCTGGACCACGGACAGCACGGCGATCGGCGTGCTCCAGGGCTGACCGGGTGCACGCACCTGCACTTCAAAGCGATAGTCTCCCGGCCGGAGGTGACGGTAATGCGCGATATGATTGCCGGTCGTGGTCCAGTCACGATCGTAATCGGCTAGGCGATACCGGTACTCGATGGGGGCCGGCGGTTTGGGCCGGGCATCGAAAAAAAACACCACATCGCTCGCTCCCGGGTCGAGTTGGACCGCATGGTTCGTCCCCATCATCGTGGGGGCCAGCTCGCTGCCGAGCGACCAGCCGTAGATCGTGGCTCTGGGGCCGGCCCGGGATGTGCTCTGCGCGCCAGCAGCAGACGTTTCGGCGGGGGGCGGCGGCGCGGGCGTATAGGGCATGGGAGCAATTTGCGCCAAAACGCGCATAGGCGCATAGCTGAGCACAGCCATGCCGAGCAAGAAAAGCGAGTTGGAACGTGGGCGCATCGCCTATTCGTATGGGTTGTGGCTCCGATTCATGGGCGCCGGCTTCCATTCGCTGTCCGCGCTGTTCGGTTGTCGGACTCTGGCGGCTGGGAGGTGGGCGGTTTGAAATGATGCTTGGGCCTCGCATCAGCCAAAGCCATGGAAAAAGGAATGAAAAAGGAAGATCCACGGGCGCAACTGCGTTCTTCTTCCTCCAACCCCGCGGACTTTTCAGCCTAACCGCTGCAAAATCATAACCGCTTTCGTGTTCCGCTTTCGGGCGATCCGCGGTCGGCCCCTCTTTTCGACGGCGAATAAGCCGGTTTGTGTAACCAGGAGTAGCGGTTCCTTTGCCTTGCGGCGGCCTGACTCACTCCTCCAAAGCCCGCTCCGGGTGAACGATCAGCCACGAGAGGGCGCCGATCAAAGCCAACCCGGCTGCAACTGTAAACGGCATTCTCCAACTGAAGCGCTGCGCCAGCCACGGCGTCAATGAGGCTGTAATGGCGCCGCCAATCTGCCCGCTCATATTCACCAGCGAAGCAAAGACCCCGGAACTTCTGCCAGCGATGTCCACCGATGCGGACCAGAAGGAGCTTTGCGAGAGATAGAGCGACCCTGCGCCCACGGCAAGAAGCACGGCGGCAAACTGGGGGCTGTCGGCCCGCGATCCGAGGATCAAAAACAACGCCGTAAAGAGAAGAGAGCCCGACGCCAGCATGCACCGCCCCACACGGAGATTGCACTTACGGGTCAGGTGATCGGAGAGGGCTCCGCCGACCAGACTGAAGATGGTCATGCAAATAAAGGGCAGCATGGTATAGTAGGCGCTGGCTTTGAGATCGAAGCCGCGCGCCTGCGCCAAATATAGGAAAAACCAGCTGAAAAAAACCCACGCGATATAGCCAAAGCAAAAGTAGCCGATCATCATCAGCCCCAGATCGGCGCGGGATAAAATCGTCCCCCAGGATATTTTGTGATCCATTTCGGGAGACGCAACCGGGGAATCGTACGAATGGAAGGCCAATCCCTCACGAATCTCCATGCGCTCCGCGCGGGATACGCCCGGATGTTCGCCGGGTGTGTCGCGCGCGAATACCCACCACACGGCGCTGGCCATCACGCCGATGATCGCGCTGAACCAGAAGGCCGCGCGCCAGCCCTGCTCGATGATGATCCAGGTGAGCAGCGGAGGCGTAAGGCCGCTGCCCACCCCAACGCCCGCAAGGATCAATCCATTCACCACCCCAAGCTCGTCTTGAGGCACCCAGTGGGACACAAATTGGTTCGAAGCGGGGCAAATCACCGATTCCCCGATTCCCAATGCGAAACGCACTAGGATCAGAAGAACCAGCGCGTTGGAAATACCGGATGGCAACAGAGCAGTAAGCGCGGTGGCAAGGCCCCACAGAAGGACCCCAACGGTAAGAACCCGCCGCGGACCAAAGCGGACGGCCAAAACCCCTGCAGGGAGTTGAAATCCCGCATAACCAATCAGAAATGCGGAGAATATCCATCCGAGGTGCTGATTGCCCAGCCCAAATTCGTGGTCAATCTGCAGCGCCGCCACCGAAACATTGGTTCGGTCAAGAAAGGCGATGGCGCTGAGAACAAAGAGCCAGAAGCAAAGGAAAAATCGCACCCGCGTGCGGCGCTCGGCCCCGAGAAGCATTGCTACGGGGCGCGACTCCTCAATGGTTTCGTTCCGAAGTAAACTTATCTTCCCCATTCCAGTGCGCTAAAAGGATGGTTCGGCCTGCCTGGCGCCCTTTCCTATCGGCGTCAGGATCGCACAAAACCCGCATCCGGGAAAACCGGACTGGAATTCCCATCCGCAGCTTGCGAGAGAGAAGCGCCCCCGTCCTCTCATTTCCTTTTATCGAGCTACTGAAAAACCGGATTCGCCGGGGCCGAAAGCGCGCCTGACGGACGCTTCGGCGCGGTCCGATCAGCATATCATCTTTCCTGCGCATAAGACATTTGGCCTAGAGACATACGGGATCAAATGTCTGTGGACGCAACAGTCTTTTAACGGCATCCTCAACCAAAGGGCCCAGTAAAAATCCCGATTCAGGGAATCGGCGTGAACCTTTGCGCCACTGGTATTCTCCCGCCGATGACGTAGTGAGGCCCTGCCATTTGATGGTCGGCACAGCATTTCGTCAAAGCTTTCCCGTAGCTAATGCAGAAATTTAAAAAGAATGTACCGTCGTTTCCAGTCCTTTGATCGCTTTGTTTTTGCACCAATGTGGGCGCCCCATCCTTGCGGGGTAATTGCTTTTGCCGCAAGTGTGGGAAGGAACAAATTCACGCGGTCAGAGCACTGGCTTGTGATCAAATGCGCAATCTGCATGGTTATTCCCTCGGGAGCCGAAGTTAGCGGCTTATTTGCCGCGCCTGCGAACACCAAATCCGGCGCCACAATAACAACGCCAAGTTCAAAGTTTCCGGCTCCAGAAGGAAATCGGAATCCAAGGCGCGAAGCTTTCTGTTATAGGAGACCTTAATGAAGAACAAATTGTGCGTAGTCTTCATCTCGCTGGTGGCCGCTTCAATCTCGATGTTGGGTTGGACGCAGACCGTCGATACGTTAATCTCCGGTACCGTCGCAGACAGCACCGGAGCTGTGATTCCCGGAGCTACGGTCACCGTGACCAATGAGACCACCGGTGTCGCCAAGCAAGCCACCACCAACGGGACCGGCGACTTCAGCGTGAACTATCTTATCCCTGGCACATATGACATTCATGTCGCCACCAAGGGATTCGCCAACACCACGAGAACGGGTGTGGTGCTGCAGGTGAACCAGCAAGTCACGGTCACCTTGACGATGTCTGTTACGGGCATCCAGCAAGTGGTCGAGGTGCAGGGGACGCAGCCTCTTCTTCAAACCCAATCCACCTCCATCGGCAACGTGGTCGGGCCGGCAAGCACCGTAAACCTTCCGCTCAACGGCCGCAAATTCGACGACCTCGCCATTCTCACCCCCGGCGTAACCACCTCCGATCCTGACAATCATTCATCAAGCACCGCGGGGTCGAGCATCAACGCCTACGGCTCTCAGGTCACCTGGGATATGACCAACGTGGATGGCGTCCAGATGGTCAATAACCGCCATGCTTATGTCAATCTCTTTCCCTCGGTGGACGCGGTCCAGGAATTCAACGTCCTGACCGGCGATTACCCCGCGGAATACGGCGGCGGAGCCGGTTCGATCACCAATATTCAATTGAAGAGCGGTACCAACCAATTCCACGGTGACCTATTCGAATTCGTGCGCAACCCCATCCTGGATGCCCGTAACTACTTCCGGCCGGCGCCTCTGGGCAAGCAGGTGCTGAAGCAGAACCAGTTCGGGGGCACCGTCGGAGGTCCCATCATCAAGGACAAGACCTTTTTCTTCTTCAGCTACGAGGGCCTGCGCTCCGTCGAAGATACCCCATCGACCACCAACGTTCTTACACCGGCGGAGGTAAATGGCGACTTCTCCGCACTTTTGCCAGGAAAGCAACTGGTCAATCCCTACACGGGAGCGGATTATGTCAATAATCAAATCCCGGTAGATACGGTCGCGCAGAATATGGCCAACAACTATATTCCCCTGCCGAACTATACCTCGCCCAGCGCCAACTATTCCGGAGTCACCACTGGCAATGAGTCCATCAACCAATATATTGCGCGCGTCGACGACACCATCAACGACAAAAATACGCTCGCGGTTCACTTCATCTATGCGTTCCGCAATTTCCCGGTTGGCAACGTCAATCCACATTTTAAGTATACCGGCACCTACCCCATGTACAACGCGGGTTTGCAGTATGTTCACATCTTCTCGCCCCGCCTTCTGAACGAGTTGCGTTTGGGCACGGACCTGGAGCACGTGAAGCAGTTGAGCGTCCTCGCCAACACCAGCTTCACTGCCGCGTCCATCGGCATCAACGGCTTTAGCATCAACGGAGCTCCGTTGCCACCGCCCGATGAAGGCTTTCCGATTATCTCCGTCTCGGGCCTCATCAACGTGGGGGATGGAACGGCCGGCTCTAACCTCGACGACAGCAAGACCTACCAGATCGTCGACAACATGACCTGGACCCGCGGCAACCACACCATCATTTACGGCGCGGACATCAGTCAACACATGGACGACGCAACCACTGACAACGATCCCTACGGCGAAATGAGTTTCACCGGCGCCGAGACCGGCAATGCATACGCCGACTTTATTCTCGGCGTTCCCGCCAGCATCATCACTCCGGAAGGCGTGCCCCTCAGCTACTCTCGCCAATGGCGCGACTTTATCTATGTCCAGGACAACTGGAGGATGACTCCCAACCTGACCTGGAACCTCGGGTTTCAATACGCCCTCTGGGTGCCTCCCCACGACGATCTCAACACCTCGCGGGAGCTCGACTTCAGCACCAACCCTCCTACGATCGTGCCCCTGCCCGACCCCATCTGGCATATTACGCACAAGGACTTCTCGCCGCGCCTCGGCTTTGCTTATAGCCTTCCGCGCCAGTGGGTGGTTCGCGGAGCTTATGGAATCACCTTCTATGGCGGCCAATTCGACAACATCAACATTCTCCAGCTCAACCCGCCAGCCGATCCCAGCTTTTCGCTCTCCAATGGCACGGTGCCCAGCAATCCGCCAACAGCCACCATCGAAAATCCGGTTCCGGCCTCGCTCAAAGCCGCCAACGCCAACGTGGTCTCCGATCCGACGAATCGCGATCACCCGGACCTGTATCTGCAGACCTACAGCCTCACGGTCTCCAAACAGTTCTGGTCGAACGTTCTCGACGTCTCCTACATCGGCGTCAAGGGAACCCACCAAGACACTTCGAACCGTAACTGGAATGCGGGCCCTCCGGAAGACGGTTCCATTCCCGTCAACGAAAACAATATTTATCCGACCTTCGGCCATATAAGACTTACGTCTTACGAAGGCGCCTCGATGTACAACGGCTTGAATGTCAAATTCGAGCATAGGTTGAGCCACGGGCTGAACCTGACCGCCTCATATTCTCTTTCTCACCTGCTCGACAACCAGGGCGGCGACACCAACGGTTCTGGCTGGGAGCTCCAGACGCACGCCAACGAATGGGCAAACGGTCTTACCGATGTGCGCCACGACTTCACCACCGCCTTCGTTTGGCAGCTACCCACAATTCACAACGGGATGCTGGCCGAGCGCGCCCTCCTGAACGGATGGGACATCAACAGCATCTTTCAGGTGATCAGCGGCAGTCCCGTCTTTGTCTCCCAGTCTCCGGACGGCGAGCACAACGGCAACCTCTTCGAGTATCCGGACGAGGTTCCAGGCGTGACCGTGCCGCTCGCGCACAGGACGGTGAATGAATGGTTCAACACCGCGGCTTTCGTCGAGGCCGTAGATCATTACGGTAGCGCTCCCCGTAACCCTCCGGGAGTGGTTGGCCCGGTGGTCAATCCTGTCACCCTTGCCGTCATGCGGGAAATCCCCATCAGGGAGCAACAGCGGTTGGAACTGCGCGTGGAGGGATTTAACGTGCTCAATCATCCACAGTTCAGCAGCCCCAGCGGCACTGCGGTTTCCAGCTCTTTCGGCGTCATTTCCTCCACCAAGATCGACAACCGTGAGCTGCAGGGCGTTCTCAAGTACTATTTCTAAGTCCTTCATCGCCTGCAATGAGGCCCGTGAAGGCAAGCCGGGAGGGGCCGCGCCGCCGTTCTCCCGCTTGCGCTT
>JASHTU010000171.1 GCA_030040395.1 Acidobacteriaceae bacterium | reverse complement strand
GGTGCGGACGCGGGAAGGCTGGACGGCGCCGCTTGAGGCGAATCCAGTGCAGGAGGCCTTCGAGCGGCGCCGGGGCCAGCAGAACATCGTGCTGAAGGCGCGGCAGATGGGGCTGACGACGTGGGCGGCGGCGCGGTTTTTCCTGAAGACGGTCACGCGGCCGGGGACGCTGACGCTGGAAGTGGCGCATACGCAGGAAGCGGCGGAGGAGATCTTCCGCATTGTGCACCGGTTCGTGGACTGCCTGCCGGAGACGCTGCGGGAGGGCGCTTTGCGCACCTCTCGGGCCAATGCGCGGCAGATTGTGTTTCCGGAGATGGATGCGCAGTACCGGGTGGTGACCGCCGGCGACCGTAACGCTGGGCGTGGATTGACGGTGCAGAACCTGCACTGCTCGGAGCTGGCGCGCTGGCCAGCCGATCCGGCGGAGACGCTGGCGGGGTTGAAGGCGGCGCTGGCGCCGGGAGCGGAGGTGATTCTCGAATCCACGCCGGAAGGAGTGGGCGGCTGCTTCTATGAGGAATGGCTGAAGGCTCCGGAAACCGGGATGGTGCGGCATTTTTTTCCGTGGTGGATGGAGCCGCGGTATCGCGCCAAGGCGGTGGACGCGGCGAGCCTGACGGAAGAGGAACAGGAGCTGATCCGGCGGGAGGGTCTCGACCTCGGGCAGATCGGTTTCCGGCGGCAGATCCGGGCGAATTTTCGCGGCATCGCGCGGCAGGAGTACGCGGAAGACGATGAGAGCTGTTTTTTGGCCAGCGGGGAATCGGTCTTCGAACTGGCGGCGATCGAGGCGCGGATGAAGGAGCTTCCCGAGCCGGTGGAGCAGCGGCGGAACGGAGACATGGAGGTATGGCTGCCTGCGGTGAAGGACAGACGGTACCTGGTGGCGGTCGATCCGGCGGGAGGCGGGAGCGAAGGAGACTACTCGGCGGCGGAGGTGCTGGAGATAGAGACGGGGCTGCAGTGCGCGGAGTTTGCCGGGCGCGTGGGGGGCCTGGAACTGGCGCAACTGGTGACGGAGCTGGCGCGCGAGTACAACCGCGCGTGGGTGGTGGTGGAACGGAACAATCACGGCAGCGGAGTGCTGGCGTATCTGGAGTCGCCGTGCGGCTGCGAACGGGTGTACCGCCAGGGTGGACAGGCGGGTTGGCTGACCACTTCGTTGAGCCGGCCGGCGGCGCTAGGAAGGCTGGGCGCGGCGCTGGTCGAGGAGCCGCAGCGGTTCCAGAGCCGGCGGCTGCTGGGCGAGTGCCGGAGCTTTGTGCGGCTGGCGAACGGGAATGCGGGGGCGCGGCCGGGGACGCACGACGACCGGGTGATGGCGATGGCGATCGGGCTGGCGACGCGGGAACAGCTTCTGGCTGGTAGCTCCTAGCTTCTACGGCGGTTCTCCAATCCCCGTGGAATTTTGAGCGGCGTGCCAGGTGGCGTTTTCTTGAGAAAAACGCCACTCCGGGTTCGAGGCTCTGCTCTACACCAATTGGAGAACCGCTCCAGCGCTTTTTACGCCGATGGGCGCGAAGGCGGGTTCTTCCGAAGGATGGGAGACGGCGCGGCTGCTCCGAACTGCAGCGGCGAAGCTGGAAGCTAGAGGCTTGAAACGGCGGCCTCGGCCGCCTGCGTTAAGCTGTGGGCTGTGGCGGTTCTGGCGGTGCAGCAGATCCGGCGGATGCGGGGCGGCGCGCAGGGGCAACTGATGCTGGGCGCGGACGGGAACATCTATGTGGTGAAGTTCCAAAACAATCCGCAGCATACGCGGGTGCTGGCCAACGAGCTGCTGGCCTCGCGGTTGGCGGCGGCGGCTGGCTTGACCACGCCCGATGCCGGGCTGGTGGAGGTTTCGAGCTGGCTGATTGAGAATACTCCCGAGCTCCAGATCGACCTGGGGCGAAGTTGCGAGCGCTGCCGGGCGGGATTGCAGTTCGGGTCGCGCTTCGCGGGCGGGCTGATGCCGGGCCAGGTGGTGGACTATTTGCCGGAGGAACAGCTTTTCGAGGTGAAGAATCTGAACGAGTTTGCCGGGATCCTGGCGCTCGACAAATGGACAGCCAACGCCAACGGGAGGCAGGCGGTGTTCGTGCGCCGGCAGCGGGAGCGGCGGTACAAGGCGTTCTTCATCGATTTCGGCTATTGTTTCCACGCCGGGGAGTGGAGATTCGAGGACGCGCCGCTGCGCGGAGTCTATTACCGGAACGACGTGTACCAGGAGATTGGAGGCTGGGAGTCTTTCGAGCCGTGGCTGACGAGGATGGAGACGATGGCGGCGGAAACGGTGTGGGAGGCGGCCAACGAGGTCCCGCCGGAGTGGTACGGCGGCGACGTTGGCGAAATGGAGGCGCTGGTGGAAAAACTGCTGGCGCGGCGAAGCCGGATCCGGGAGCTGATCGAGGATTTCGGGAAATCGGACCGGAGGCCTTTTCCCAAATGGGGCGGGGGTGAAAAAGAAATGGAGGGGGAGGCTAGGAAGGGGACGCGATGGGGAAGTACGATTGCGGGGAGGGTGAATTAGGGTCGAGCTGCTAGAGCCATTGGTGCGGGCGGAGGGACAGAGGAGTTCCGGAACTGGAGTGAGAGGAACGACTCGCCGCCGCCGCGGGTGGCAGGTGTGGAGCTGGAAGTCGGTGGTTAGAAGGTAGAAGCTGATACTGAGGTGAGCGCCCGTCTCGATCGCCGTGCGTGCGAATTTCAACTGCTCCGTTACGTGCCGGACGCGGTGCGGAACGAGTACGTCCACATCGGCGTGATCCTGCGCGAACAGGGCAGCCCGCACGCCGAGGTGCGCTTCACCCGCGACTGGCGCCGAGTGCGCTGCCTGGACGCCGACGCCGACATCGGGCTGCTCGAAGGCATGGAGAGCGAGTTGCGGCGCCGGCTGCAGTGGGGAACGGAGGCAGACGAGCCGCGGGGACTGATGCGGATTCTCGAGGAGTCGCTCTCGCTCAATATACAGATGTCCGAAGCCAAGGCGTATCTGGCGGAGAGCCTTCCCGCGGGAGTGGAGGAGTTGATGCGGCTCTACGTAGAACCGTCCCCGCGGCAGCGGGCTCCGCGACTGAGCGGGCGCGCCGCCATTCAGGCCCAGATGCGCGCCGAGTTCGAACATGCCGGGGTGTGGGATTTGATGAGGAAGCGGATCGCGGCCGCGGAGTACACCCGGCCCGGCGACCCGCTGCGCATCGACGCCGGCTACCGGCCCAACGGCGTGGTGCGCATGTTTCACGCCGTGAGCCTCGATCCGGGAATCGCCGCGGCCATGGAAGCGGCCAAGGTGCTGGCCTTCTCAAGAGCGGCGTTACAGGCCGGCGTAAAGCGCGTGGAGGACGCGGAGCTGGAGTTAACGGCGGTGATCGAGCCGGCAGCGCGTGTCGGAGCTACGGAGGAGGAGCCGGAGCGACTAGCCATGTACCGCTTTGGCGTAGAGACGATGGAGGAACATGCCATCCGAGTGCTGACGACTTCAGACTTGGGCCGGGTGGCGGAGACAGCAAGGCGCGAGCTGCGGGTGTAAGAGCAGTTGCTAACTGGAAGCTATTCGCTGCTGACTTCCGACTCGTGGTGAGGCGCCGGAAAAAATTATCTGCGAAAGTTTGCCGGTAATTTAGGGTGTTTGGTGTAGGATAAGTTTGGTTAGTGAGAAAGTGGCGAGT
Organism: Acidobacteriaceae bacterium; assembly: GCA_030040395.1. Classification (GTDB taxonomy): domain Bacteria; phylum Acidobacteriota; class Terriglobia; order Terriglobales; family Acidobacteriaceae; genus Telmatobacter. The sequence goes on along the minus strand of JASHTU010000171.1, from coordinate 1,794 downwards.
TAGTGGCTAATGGCGAAACGCCAACAGCCAGGAGCTGATGACTAGGAGCTGATAACTGGGAGCTAAGAGCTAAGAGCTGGGAGCTCACAAACGAAGTGAATGAGGCGTTGCCCATTTGAGGGCTGCGCCTTTTTTGTTTTCAGGCGAGGAAACAACGGGGTTTCCGCGGACAGGTCTTCGTCCGCGGGGCTAAGGAAGGTGCGCGTGAAGGTGGGAGAGCAGTTGCGGGAGATCTGGCGCCAGGCGACCGGCCGTGGCGGGCCGATGGGGGCGATGGAAGTTGCGGCGCAGGCGGAGGCGGAGCGCAAAACGCTGGCGCTGCCCGCCATCTTGAGTCCGGTGCAGTTTCCGGCGCGGCATCTGCCTAAACCGACGCCGGTGAACCTCCGCCGGTTTGCGGAGACGCCCCTGGTGCGCCGGGCCATCAACGTGATCAAGGACCGCGTTGCGGCAATGGATTGGCAGGTGCGGACGCGCCGCGGGATCGAGCCCGCGGAGGTGAGTTTTCTGGCGCGGAAGCTGCGCGCGTTACGCAGGACGCTCGAGGAGCCCAATGCGGCGGACAGCTTCCGCACCCTGATCGAGCAGGCCATCGAGGACGCGCTGACCGGCGGCTTCGGGGCCATCGAGATGGAGCCGACCGGCGACCCGGAGCGGCCAGCGATGCTGTGGCCGGTGGACGGAGCCTCGATCCGGATCAACGCCAAGTGGGACGGACAGGAGGACGCGCCGCGCTATGCGCAGGCCATGCCGGGACAACTGGAATCGGCGGCGGTGGAGCTCCGCGACAACCAGCTCATGTATATCCGCATGAACCCGCGCAGCTTTACCCCCTTTGGCCTGGGACCGCTGGAAGTCGCCTTCGAGACCGTGAACCAGTTTCTGAGCGCGCACCGTTTCGCGGGTAAGCTGGCGGCGAACTCCGTGGCTCAGTATGCGCTGTGGCTGAATGAAGCCACGCCGGCGCAGCACGACCGGCTGATCCGGTGGTGGCAGGACGAGATCGAAGGAACGGGGCGAGTGCCGTTGCTCTCGACCGAGCAGAAGCCGGAGGTGCTGCGCTTTGCCCAGGGCACGGATGCGGACCTGCGCCTGGCCTGGCAGGAGTTCCTGATCCGGATGGTTGCCAACGCCTTCGGATTGCCGCCGCTGATGTTGGGCCTGGAGGCGGATGTCAATCAATCGACGGCCTCGGAGATGGCTGACGAGGCCTTCCGCGGCGCCATTTCGCCGCTGGCGATGCTGCTCGCGAACCACATCACGCGGGACCTGTTCGCGAAGTGCATCGGCTGGCCGGAGTTCGAGTTTGTCTTCAACGAATTGAGCGCGCGCGACGAGCAGACGGAGCTGCAGGTGCAGGTGCAGTTGCTGCAGGCGGGCGTGCTGACGGTGAATGAGGTGCGAGCGATGCGGGGGCTGGGCCCGCTCGAAGCAGGGAACGAGGGAACAAGAGAACAAGGGAACGAGAAGACAGGGACCAGAGACTAAGGGAATACGGGGCTGAGGGAACGGAAGAGCGTGATGGAAATCGAAAGGCCGGTTTGGTGGGAGATGGAGCAAAAACAAGGCTCCACGTTGTTTCCGGATCCGGCTGCATTCGCGTTCCCTCGGTCTCTTGTTCCCTTGTTCCCTTCGCGAGTGGAGCGAACAGATGCGATTAGAAGCGATGGCGGTAAAGATTCCTCACGTCGAGGGGCACCCCAACCGGGCGCCGTTCGAGGGGGTGTTGACGGTGGTGAACGCGGCCAGCGATAAAGCGCCGGCGGGGGCGCGCGGGCACCGGGTGGTCTTAAC
>JASHTU010000170.1 GCA_030040395.1 Acidobacteriaceae bacterium | reverse complement strand
GACCAAAGAGGGTCGGTCTCTGTGATTTGGACCGATGGCCGTTGTTCCCCCGCGTGGCGCCGCTGGATCCTCGACAAGCCGGATCACTGCGCCAGCCCGGACCCCCTGCCCTGCTACGGAACATTGAAGCTGTACACCACGCTATAGGAAAACATGGGATAGAACGGAACCTTGGCCAGGTCGCGCCGCCATTTCGTCAGTTCCGCCTGGAGCGCGGTGTTGAATTCCTGGGCAACAGGATTGGCGGGGTTGGAGATGTTGCTGCACTGGGTTTAAGCCTTGTCAATGCAGACCCACCCCGACTCGGTCACGTTGGCAGTCGGCGCCCCCATGAAAACCACCCCGAACTCAGCCGGAAAGGACCAATGCCGATTGGATCGCGGCACGAACTTGCCAAAGCCGGCGGCCAGGGTAAAAGCCAGCGGATTCGTGTGCAGCCCCAGAACGCCAGTGCCGGTCAGCGGCGTAGCTCCGGTGGCGGCGTTTGCCGAAGCCGAATAGAAGTTCTCCCCGTCCAGGGTGAAGCTGGTTCCTCCAAGGACTTTAGCCCTCATGGAAAACTGGTTGCCGTTGTAGAACATCAAGCCCGGGCTGAAGCGAAAGACGCTGTTGAACGGATACCAATCGAGAGAAGCAGCCATCGAAGCCAGATGCAGGTTGGCAGTGGCGCTGAAGCCTTCCACTTCAAAGTGATTGACGGTATAGCCAAAGAAATTTCCCATCAGGCGGGCGTCGAAGTAATCGGAAAGCACGGTGGTGGCGTTGATCCCGATACCCAGAGGAGAAACATTTGCGCCGATCCCGATGCGCGAGAGCGGCGCCTGGTGCGAGGCGCCGGCCGGGACAACATCCCGTTGATCGCCTCCGCCCCGGGCGGCTGGTTCCGGCGCGGGCGGAAGAGAGGAGGCCGAAATGGCGGCAGCGGCTACGGCGGCAAGAGGCGCGGCCACGCCGACCGACGATCCATAGGGCAGACCGCTCCACGATGCTTCAGCGCGTTCATCCGCGCTTGCGCCAGGTTTCAAATTGGATTGACCGTGCGCATGCGAGTTGAGCAAGAGGATCGAAGCGAGCGCACCTTGCAACGCCACGGCGGAGCGGAGAAACGCTGGCATGCCAATTCCTCTCGAATGAGTTTCTCTAGATGAATTGCAAACCAACGCAGCGGGGCCTTGGGAAACAACGCCTTAAATGGGAAGAGGGGGAGTACGGCGCCGCATCGACTCCTGTCGTCACCCGGTCAAGATAGCTCGAAATGAATTTGAACCGGCGCCACACGCCTTCTATCGAGAGGTTTCCTTCACCGTGAGATGCGCATTGAGCTGGCGGCGTCTGCCGAGTTCTCTTGCCGTTCAGTGGGGGAGGCGCAACTCGTTCACATGCTTTAAGAATCGCGCCGCGTTTTCGCGATGCGTGCGCGCTATTTAGAATTGTATTTCGCCAAGAGTTTATATGAAAGTCCTTTTGACGGGCGCAACAGGATTCGTCGGCCATCATGTGGCGAAGGCGCTGGCCGCCGAGGGCGCCGATTTGCGGCTGCTGGTGCGCAAAACCAGCAATCTGGGCAACCTCGAAGGCATTCCCGGCGACACGGTGGTGGGAGACCTGGGTGAGCCGGAGTCGTTGCGGCCGGCGTTGGTGGGCTGCGACGCCGTAGTGCATGTCGCCGCCGATTACCGGCTTTGGATTCCGAATCCCGAGGCGATGTACCGCGCCAACGTGGACGGCACGCGGGAACTGCTGCGTTTGGCCCGCGAAGCCCGCGTGCGGCGCTTTGTGTATACGTCGAGCGTGGCGACCATGCACTTCAGAACGGACGGAATTCCGACGGACGAAGACGCGCCGGTTTCGCTGGCCGACATGGTGGGCCATTACAAGCGCTCCAAATTCATGGCCGAGCAGGAGGCGCTGCGCGCGGCGGAGCAGGGCCAGCAGGTGATGATTCTCAACCCCACCACGCCGGTGGGGGCGAACGACGGGAAACCCACGCCCACAGGCCGGATCTTCGTCGATTTCCTCAATGGCAAGTTTCCCGCTTACGTCGATACCGGGCTCAATCTGGTTGACGTGACGGAAGTGGCGCGCGCCCACGTTCTGGCGCTTACCAAGGGTGCGCCGGGGCGGCGCTACATTCTGGGAGGCGAAAATCTCACCCTCAAACAGATTCTCGATAAGCTGTCGGCAATGACCGGGATCCCTTCGCCCACGGTCGAGATTCCCTTCGCCATCGCCGCGACTTACGCCTTTTTCGAGGAGTGGATTACCGGGCGCATCCGCGGAAAGGAGCCGCGCGCAACGCTGGAAGAGGTCCGCATGGGCCGCAAGAAGATGTTTGCTTCGAGCGCCCGGGCGGAGCGGGAACTCTGCTTCCAGATCGTTCCCGTTTACCCCGCCCTGCGCGCCGCCGTGGACTGGTTTCGCGCCCACGGCTACGCGGCACAGAATCCGGCGCGGGCCCGCTTATGACCCGCGTGGCCATCGTTGCCGCATTCCCAGGCGAGCTGCAGCCGCTGGTGCGCGGCTGGCCGCACAGCACGCGCAATGGGGTGGAATTCTGGGCGCAACGCAATCCCGAGGAGGAGTGGATTGCGGCCTGCGCCGGCGCTGGCCAAGCCGCAGCGACGCGTGCGTTTGCCGCCATCGAGGAGGGCGGCCCGGTGGACCTGCTCTTTTCCGTGGGCTGGGCGGGCTCGCTTCGCCGCGATCTCGCGCCCGGCTCGGCGCACAATTTGGCCGGGGTCATTGATGTGCGCACAGGCGAGCGATTTCGATGCGAAGCGGGAGCGGGAGAGCTTTGGTTGGCCACCAATCCCAAGGTCGCGGACAAGCAGGAGAAGCGCCGCTTGGCCTCGGCTTACCCGGCAGCCTTGGTGGATATGGAAGCGGCGGCGGTTGCGCGCCTGGCCCAAATGCGCAGCATTCCGTTTTATTGCATCAAAGGCGTCAGCGACGGTCTCGACGACCGTGTGCCCGATTTCAATGCGTTTCTTGGCGCCAACGGCCGATTCCAGATCGCCCGTTTCCTCGTTTTTGCCATAGTGCGGCCAATTTACTGGCCTGCGCTCATGCGGATGGGAGAAAATAGTAAGAAGGCTTCCCAAAATATCGCGGAATCGCTGCTCGATTTTCTCTTGTGAACGAGGTCGCACAGAAAACGGAATGGCTACTCAAATCTCCAATCCTGAATTCCTGGTTGAATCCAGGATTCCGCCCATGATGCGCGCGGTGGTGTATCGCGGCGTCAACGACATGCGCGTGGAGACCGTCCCCGTGCCGCGCATCGGGGCGGGCGAGCTGCTGATCAAAATCGCCACCTGCGGCATCTGCGGGACGGATCTGAAGAAGATCCACATGGGATCGCATTCCGCGCCGCGCATCTTCGGCCACGAGATGGCGGGGACCATTGTCGCAGTGGGCGAAGGAGTTACCGATTACGCATTGGGCGACCGGGTGATGACGTTTCACCATGTGCCCTGCGGAGAATGCTACTACTGCCGCAAACAGACGCCGGCGCAGTGCCCGCTTTACAAAAAGACGGGGGTCACAGCCGGCTTCGAGCCCTCGGGCGGCGGCTTTGCCGAGTACATCCGGGTGATGAGCTTTGTGGTGCAGAACCGCGGCGTGGTGCGCATTCCCGACGGCGTGCCTTTCGAGCAGGCGGCGTTTGTGGAGCCGGTGAATACGGTTCTGAAGGGCGTGAAGTTGCTCAACCTGGCCAGCGACGACACGG
>JASHTU010000169.1 GCA_030040395.1 Acidobacteriaceae bacterium | reverse complement strand
ACGTGAAAGAGGAAGGGGCGCAGCACACTGGACGCGGCGGCCGCGCCGGCCAACCCAAGAAAGGCGCCGACTGCCGCTAGCTTGAGTCCGGAGGCGAGAATGAGGCGCACGATGTCAGCGCGCCGCGAACCGAGGGCCATGCGAATCGCCATCTCCTGCGCCCGCGAGGCGACCGAGAACGCCACAATGCTGTAGATTCCCAGCCCGGCCAGCAGCACCGCGGCCAGTGCGAAGCTGGAGATGATCGCGGTGTTGAAGCGGCGCGGCCCTTCGCTCTGCGCCACCACCTCATCCATGGTCTGCACCTGCGACAGCGGCAGTTGCGAATCGAGTTGCCGCACCACGCTTCGTATCGAGTTCTCCATCTGTTCCGGCGGCAGCGCCGAGCGCACGACAATGTAGCCGTCCGTGCCCCACACGTCGGAGGGTTTGGCCAGCGCGCCTATTTCCTTGTCCAACTGCGCCACGGGCAGGTAATACTGTTCCCGCGCATCCTTGTCCGGCGACTCAAGCTTTGCGTCCGCCACCTCGCCCACCACCGTCATCCACGGCGTGGGCATTTTCAGCGTTCCCCGGCGCATGTGTTTGCCGATCGGATTCTGATGCGGCCAATAGTGCGCGGCAAACTCGCGATTCACGATCACTGCGAGCTGGCTGTTCGCGTTGTCGTCGTCGGTGAAGGTTCGTCCGCGCAGCAGGGGAATGCCCATTGCCTGGAAAAAGTCGCCATTCACCCAGGTGGCCGATGCGGCCGTGCGGTCCGGCCCGCGCGGATCCACGTAACCTTCCGCTACAAAGGACCAGATGCCGTTGCCCGTCGCTGGAATGGTGCTGGTCAGCGCCACATCCCGCTCCCCCGGAAGTTGCCGCAGCCGCAGCATCAGCTCGCGATTGAAAGTGTCGACCCGAGACTGGGTCGCGTACTGTTCCTTCGGAAGCGAATATACCGCGGTCGTGACGTGAGTCGGCTGAAACCCCAGGTTCACATCCGCCATCTTCTGGAAGCTGCGCAACAGCAGCCCTGAAGCCGCCAGCAACACCAGCGCCACGGCAATTTCCAGCACCACCAGCGCCGACCGCAGCCGGGCCTGCGTTCCACCGGTTGAGCCGCTTCGACCGCCCTCATTGATCTGCGCGGTGACGTTCGTGTGCAGCGCTGCAAGCCCCGGCGCCAGCCCGCACAGCACGCCTGTCAGCACCGCCAGCAGCAGCGCAAAGCCGGCCACCGTCCAGTTGAGCGCGATCTGATCCACCAGCGGCAGCGTGTCCGGCAGCAGATTCCTGCCGGCGCTCACCGCAAAGGCCGCCAGCGCAATGCCGATCAACGCTCCAGCCACGCTCAGCACCATGCTCTCCAGCATGGACTGGCGCAGCAGCACCAGCGCGGGCGCACCCAGCGCCAGCCGGATACCGCTCTCATGCCGCCGGCGGATCGCCCGCACCAGCAGCAGCCCGGCAAAGTTCGCGCACGCAATCAGCAGCACCACGGCTACCGCGAAAAACAGCATCCGCAGCAGCGGCCGCGTCTTGAGCACGGTAATCTGCTGCAGCGGATTCACCACGGGATGAATGCGGAAGTTCGCCTCATCCGGCGGATAGTTGCGCATGATTTGCTGCGCCACGCGGTTGGCGTCGGTCTCCGCCTGCGCCACGGTCACGCCTGGCTTCAGCCGCCCCACCATGTACAAATACCAGTCGGCGTCCGCCTCCGGGCTCAGTTCTTCTGTCGAGAAGCTCATCGGCGCCCACAGCTCGACTCGTTGCAGATCTCCGCCCGTGAACGGAAACTCGAAACTTCGCGGCATGACGCCGATGACGATGTACGGCTTGCGGTCGAGGAAAATCTTCGCGCCCAGCACATTCGGGTTTCCGTTGAAGCGCGCCTTCCACGTCCCGTAGCTCAGCACCGCCGCCTGCTGCTTCTGCTGGTCTTCCTGCTCAGTGAAGACGCGGCCCATCAGCGGCGCCACGCCCAGCGCCGCAAAAACCGAGGGGGTCATGCGCGACCCGAGAATGGTGGCCGGCGCGCTCACGCCGGAAAGCTCATAGCGGTTGTACCCGAATCCGCCGAGCGCCGAAAACGAGTGCGTGTCCCGCGCGTAGGTCACCACTTCCGGCGCGGTCACCGGACCCTGGTCCTGCTCGCCCCAGTCGGTTCCCGCTACCTGATCGCCCAGGGTCACCAGCCGATTCGCATCCGGGAAAGGCAGAGGGCGCAGCAGCACTCCGTCCAAGACGGAGAAGATCGCCGTGGTTGCTCCAATGCCGAACGCAAGCATCAGCACAGCGGTGGCTGTGAATCCGGGCGACTTGCGCAATTGCCGGAAGACCAGCTTCAGATCGCAAAGCATCCTCGGCATTTGACTCCCTAAACCTCAACCAAGCGTTGGACGCCGTGGCTTCGCACCTGTCGATCCGGTAGAACACATTTCTTTGTTTTTGATAGATTTCTTCCTCGCTGGAGCGGCTCGCAACAGGGCTTCTCAATTCGCACGTCATCGCACGTCATCTGCCAACTCATCCGTCCACGGACCTCAGACGGCCATTTGGCGGGCTCGGTGGATTCCCCCGCCATTTCGGACGTAGCGGTGACCCAGACCACGTCTACTTCCCGACCACCGACGATGCGACAGTCGGCGGAAAGCCCTGCCGCATGCGCGGATGGGACGAGGAATTCTGCTGAAGATTTCCATTTGATCTCGACTTGGGAAAATATGGGGAGCTTCGGTCATTCTGTCGCCAAATCGAGCGCTCGAGCCACACGCCGGGCTGGGATCACCGCAGCCCAGCTCCTCGTTGGCCGGGTCTGCCGCTTTACTGCGGCATGACCGGCAGGTTAAGGCTGGAGGGATGGGCGGCATCGTGGTAGATCGTGTTGGTCGCCTTCACAAAGTGGGAACCGGACTCAGGGCTTTCCTTGGTGTTCAGGTTCCGGTCCCATCGCGGGAAGTTGCTGCTGCTGACATCCACGCGCAGACGGTGGCCGGCGAGGAAAACGTTGCTGGTGGCCCACATGTCCAGGTTGACCTTGTAAATCTGGCCCGGGGTCATAAACGT
>JASHTU010000168.1 GCA_030040395.1 Acidobacteriaceae bacterium | reverse complement strand
TAGTCCCTCGTTCCCTCGTTCCCTTGGTCCCTTGTTCTCACCGCAAGAACGAGTCGGCCAAACCGCCATCCACCGGAATCAAGTGGCCGGTGGTGCAGCGCGCGCGGGGGCTGGCGAGGAAGAGAATGGCCTCAGCGCAATCGGCCGGATCGATTTCCTTGAGGGTCAGCGTGCGGTCCGCGTAGAAGGCCGCTAGGCGGCTGCGCAGCTCGTCATCACTGAACGACTCCTGAAAAGGAATGTTGTATTTCTTCAGTGAGGCGCGCACGCGGTCGCGGGGAAACATGCTGGAACCTTTCACTACCGTCGCCGGGCTGATGCCGTTCACGCGGATATTGGGCGCGAGGGATACGGCCAGTTCGCGGATCAAGTGCGACAGCGCCGCCTTGCTCACGTCGTAAGCCTCGCTGCCGCGCTTGGCCACCACGGCATTGGCCGAGCTCGTGAAAACGATGTTGCCGTGCAGCCCCTGGTCCTTGAAAATCCGGGCTGCTTCTTCCGCAAGCAGGTAATTGGCGGTTACGTTCACATCCAGCGTAGTGGCCCAAACGCTGTCGGCGATGACGCCGTCGGGCGAGGAAGGAAACGTGGCCGCGGTGTTGACCAGAATGTCGATGCCGCCAAAGGCCGCGACGGCAACGCGCAGCGTCTCGACGATGGATTCGCGGCTGCGAATGTCCACGGCGGTGACGGCGGTGAACTCGGGCGAAGTGAGCGAGCCCAACTCGGCTCTCACGCGGGCCGCGCCTTCTGCGTCGAGATCGGCCACCACCACGTGGGCCCCGCGCGCGGCCGCAAGCCGGGCGACCTCACGCCCAATGCCGCCGGCCCCGCCCACCACCAGCGCCACGCGGCGGCTGAGTTCCTTTTCAGGCGGCTGACGGCGCAGCTTGGCCTCTTCCAGCGCCCAATATTCAATCCGAAACGCCTCGCGCGCCGGCAGCGCCACGTAATTGGCGTACATCTTGAAGCTGGCCGGATCCATTCCCGGCGGGCATTGCGGAGCCGGGCCAGCAATCTCGCCTTCAGCCAGCAAACCCGCGCCTTCCATCACGTGAATGGCGTTCACGTAAAATTCGCCGGTAATGCGGGCCTCGGTTTTGTTTTTGCCGAAGCTGAACATGCCCAGGCCGGGAATGAGCACCACCGAAGGGCTGGCGTCGCGCACCGCGGGCGAATCCGCGGTGGCAAACGCGCGATAGTAGGCGCGGTACTGCTTGCGGTACTCGGCCAGCGAGCGCTCGATCTCGCCCCGGAGCGAAACCAGGCCCTCGCCGGCGGGCCAGGGAACAAACAGCGGCCGGATCTTGGTGCGGACAAAGTGGTCGGGACAACTGGTGCCCAGGAAGGCTAATTCGCGAGCCTGCGCGGAGTTGACGAACTCGAGCACGTCGCGAGCGTCGCTGAAGCTGGCAATGTAGCGGCGTTGCGCGCTCAATCGCCCGCGAAGAAAGGGAGCGATCTCGACTGCAATTTCCCGGCGATTGAGGCGTGCGGAAACAGCTTCGCCGCCGAACCGAGCCGCGCCTTTGGCTTCGCCGTGGCGCGCGATGAACTGGCCAATGTGATCGATCACGCTCAGGGTGTTCAGGTAGCAATCCCGCTGCGTCTCGCCCCAGGTGAACAGTCCGTGCCCGCCTAGCACAACGCCGTCGCAGCCGGGATTTTCTTCCACAGCGCGGCGCATCCTCAATGCCAACTCGAAGCCCGGCCGCTGCCACGGCAGCCACACCAGCGCATGGCCGAACTCGCGGTTGAACTCTTCCATCTTGGCTTTGCCGTTGGCGGCCGCGGCCAGCGCGATGCCCCAGTCGGGATGCAGATGATCGACGTGCGGGAAGGGAAGAAACCCATGCAGCGGCGTGTCGATGGACCCGGCCACGGTGTTGCCGCCGAAGGCGCACAAGGGATAGAGAGCTACCATGTCGTCTTCGTGTTCGGAGCCTTGATAGCTGCGTTCGAGAGCCCGCAATTTCTTGAGGTACAGGGTGGCGAAACCGGAGCGCTTCATGCTGCCCAGGTCGCCGCCGGAGCCTTTCACCCACAATACCTCGACCGGCTCGCCGGTAAGCGGGTCGGGCGCGACGATCTTTGAACTGGTGTTGCCGCCGCCAAAGTTAGTGATGCGCAGGTCGGAGCCGAGCAAATTGGAGCGGTAACGCAAGAGCTCCGGCTCGTCGAGCGAGGCCGCCACGCCGGCGTCCCAGCGGTCTTCGAGAAACTTGAGTGCGGTAGTTGCGGAGATTGCCTGTGTCATCGTTGTCGGCATTGGGTAAGCGCGCACCTCACATGCAACATCATACCGTTAGAGCCCAAGAGAAAATTCCCTTTTATTCGCGGGTGAATCGGCCGCGAGGGCGGGAGCCGCTCATTCCTTCGCGTCTTCGATGTTCGCCAAGGGCCGGTTTAACGGAGGCAAAGAGCCACGCTGTTTGCGCTCCGCTGACGAGCACGCTTGGACGCTCCAGGTCACCGCGAGCGCGACGCTCAAACTGTGGCTAACATACGGGGTTCCGAAGACCGCGCCGCAGACGCAAAACGACACTGACGCGCCGACTCGGCGTCCGCTTGGAGGTTTTGCCCTTGAAGGTCAGGCGGCTAGCGATGAGCCTACGCGCGCATCAAGCGAACCCAGCAAATATCTGAGCTGGGCCTTCTCCCTGGGCTGCTCGCGGTTTAGCACACCAGCTAAGCCCATGAGCGCCGCGGAAGCACATGCGGGGCACTGCTCCGCGCAGTTGCCTACGCAGTGGCAGTCCTCGCAAAGATAAGCACTGGACAAGGGCATGTGTTGCATGGAGCCGAATGTCATGTACTCCCCCCGATCTTCGAAACGCCGGACATGAATACTCATAGCTTTACTTGGCGGGAAGACCACCCCCAACGACGCTCTGATGGATGCTCAAAAGCGGGGCAAAGTTGCATTTTTTCCTCCAGGGCTTGATGCTGCATTCGCGCGGAGCTTGAGGACAGATTGAAATTCGCTGATTCTACGGTGGTTGGGCGAGTGAAAGGCCGGGCGTACCGGGTTTGGAGATGGTTTCCATCGTGACGGCGGCGCTTCTATCGCCGGTTTCGGCGGCAGCATTCATCGCGGCGCGCGACGCCTGTATCTGCTCCAGCGGCGCTCGAACTGCACGGGGCCAAGGCCATAAGCGAGGGCAAAGGGGCCTTGTGGAATGCTCGGCCGGCAGACGCGGGTCGAGGGGCTTCCGCGCGACACCGTTTCCAACCGTAGAATTCTGGGATTATCGAAACGCCCATCAGTCGAAATCCTGAGCTTCTTCGAGCAGTGAAGCGATTCTTCCTGGCGCGACGATTCCGTACTTCACTTCGAGGAACTCCTGCAGCGGTTCAGGCAAAAGCGCTGCCAACTCCTGCCACGTAAGCGCCTTGAGCCGCACGCGCAACTCCGCGCTTTTCACCGCCGCCATCACGCGAAACCATGCTTCGCGCAGGTCCGGCCTGCGCTCGTCGTGGATAACGCAAAAGCTGCAATCCGCGGCATGGGCCGCCAATACATTGCGTATCAGTTGGTAACTCGCGTAACCCGGCTCGCCGGCCGCGCAAAAGCCTGGATTCACCACCGCAAACGAATCCGGATCGCCGACCAGGCTTTCAAACTCCTGAGACTGATTCTCAGGAAACTCGCTCGCGTCTCGCCGTCGCGCCGTTGTAATCTCTGCCCGCTGTAACAGCCCCGGCTCGAAAACGGCCGCAAAATCCCGATAGGCCGCGACGATCGGCGCCGCGCACATTTGAAAGTCGGACTCCGTCAGCTTGGCCTCCACCAGCAGCCCGCCCCAGCGCATGTCCACTTCGGTGCGATCGAATCG
>JASHTU010000167.1 GCA_030040395.1 Acidobacteriaceae bacterium | reverse complement strand
ATGCGCCAGATGTTCGAGCCAGGATTATCCTCTCTCTATCCTATCGCCGGGGGCATTTGCCGTTCAAAAACCCGGCGTCCGCCGTCCGGGGACGGCCCCGGCTCATACGAGGATGTGACACCGCAACCCAGCGGCGGTGGCGCGCGTTTACTGTGATTGACGCGCCAGCGACCGAAATTGTTGCAGGGCTCGGCCCGCCGACCGATCAGCGCTCGGACCCCGAAAATGCCCGCCGTGCGGCGAGCCCTGCCTACTGAATTCTCTCAAACCGGAAACCAGCTTCGCGCAGCGCATGACTGATGGCGGTGATATGCGTTGCCCCACGCGTCTCGATGGTCACATCGATCACCGTCTCGCCCAGGCTCACGCCGTAATACGCCCGGTTGTGGATCGTCTCGACAATGTTAGCGCGTTCCCGAGCCAGGATTTTCGTCAGCCCCAGCAGCGCGCCGGGCCGGTCTTGCAGATACACGCGGATGCGCAGCAGGCGGCCGTCCTTCACCAGGCCCCGCTCGATGATCTTGGCCAACAGTGTCACGTCGATATTGCCGCCGCCCACCAGCACCACCGTGCGCCGGTGGCGCAGATTGGTCTTGGCCTGCACCACCGCCGCCAGCGCCGCCGCCCCCGCTCCTTCGGCGAGGGTCTTCTCGTGCTCGAGCAGCATGAGAATGGCGCTGGCGATCTCCTCGTCGTCTACGGTCACAATCTCGTCCACGTAGCGGCACACCAGGGGGAGGGTGAGGTCCCCAGCGCGCCGCACCGCGATTCCGTCGGCCACCGTCGCCTCGGCGGCAATGGTCACCGGCGCCCCGGCCTCACGCGCCCGCAGCATGGACGGTAGTTTGTCCGGCTCCACGCCCACCACGCGGATTTTGGGATTGGACTCCTTGAGCGCGCACGCGACGCCGCTGATCAGCCCTCCGCCGCCGATGGGCACAACCACGGCTTCGATATCGGCGACCTGATCGAGAAGCTCCAATCCGATCGCGCCTTGGCCGGCAATCACCTCGGCGTCATCGAAGGGATGGATAAACGCCCGACCCTCCTCGATGCGGCGCCGCAGCGCTTCCTCGCAGGCCTCGTCGTAGCTGTCCCCGTAGAGAATCACCTCCGCCCCAAATGACCGCGTCGCCGCCACTTTCACCAGCGGCGTGGCCAGCGGCATCACGATCTGGGCCCGTATTCCCAGGGCTCCGGCGTGGAACGCCACTCCTTGCGCGTGATTGCCCGCGCTGGCCGCGATCACCCCGCGCTTGCGTTCCCCCTCACTCAGCGTGAGCAGTTTGTTGAGCGCGCCCCGCTCCTTGAATGAGCCGGTGCGTTGCAGGTTCTCGAGCTTCAGGTGCAAAGGCAGTTCCGTGAGTTGGGAAAGAAAGTGCGAAAAATGGCACGGCGAAACCCGAATGGCCCCGCCGATGCGCGCTCGCGCCGCCTGAATGCTGGCCAGGGTAACGTTCTGCAAGGGCTGTCTCCTCCAGCCGATCGAGAGATCGGCCAACAAAAAACCACCAGCCGCATCCGCGGGTGGTGGCCTGTTCGTTTTCCCAAGATTTCAGGTACCTGTCAGGCTCCGTGATCCCCCGCGTTCGACGAGGGGCCGGTAATTCGCGCGGCGGGCGGACACTCCGCTTCGTAAACAGGGAGACCATGCGCGCCGGTGAAAAAAGCATTCATGACGTTAATCGGAGTAGAGCAGAGCGGGGAGAGCTCCGTCAAGCACCGCGTGATCCGGACGAAAATCCCCGTTCACCGCGCCGTCCCTTCGCGGGCCGTTTTCATCGCCGCGTCCACAGCGGCTTTCATCACGCCGCAACTCTCAAAGAAGCGCACGAAACCGGCGCTGAGCGGCTCCGCAGCAGGCTGATCGACGATCGCACGGGGCGCATCCAACCGCGCCGTGCGCATCTCGCCCACGCCTTGGGCGTCCAAGATGAGCGCGGTGAGTTTGCGGGCCAGGCCAAGCGGAAAGCTTTCGGCCACGAATACCAGCTTGTCGCGCACGGTAATCACCACCGGGCCCTCTTCGGTCGAATACACCTGCTCCTCGGAGCCGCCCGAAGCCGCGGAGTCGGCGGCGGATTTATCGGGCTTCACGCTGGTATATTTGCGGCCCAGGCTGTCGGCGTACAGCTTGGCAAAGTCCTGCGCCGACTCCGCGTTTTTCCATACGGAGAGGTAAAAGATGGCGAGGGATTTGGTGCTGTCCTGTGCGGCGGGGGTGGAGGCGCTACGCAGTTGGCCCGCCCAGTAAAGGCCACCGCTCCATGCCGGGGTCAAATCGCGCGCAGCTTGATCGCCGCCGTAAAGCTCGGCAATGATGTGCAGATCGAGTTGGCCCACCTGCCCGATATCGTAAGGCCGGTATAGCGGATCCACCAGCGAATGGATGTTGGGCAAAAGTGGAATCGCCGGAATCTCGTGCTTTTCGTAAACTCGCGGGTTAATGATCTCCCAGCTCGAGGTGGGCGGATGGTCGAGCGCGCCGGCGAACGCCGGCGTCCGCCCCTCGTCCATCCAGATATCCTGCTCGAAGCTCGTCCCTTCGCGATAAGGGAAGAGCAGGGATTCTGAAAGCAGCAGCGGCGCCCGCGACATCACCGGCGAGTCGGAACCGGTCATCTGGCTCTTCCAGAAATCCAGCACTTCGGGGTCCTTGATCAGGCTCTTACCCGCCGGCTTCAGAACGTAGTCGATCATCACCGCCGTGGCCTGACCCTCGGCGATGGCGTCGCGCGCGGTGTCCATCTCGTCTCGAGCCAAGTGGTCCTGGTCGCCGGCCGCGTCGGTCGAGACGTCATCGGGCGTCTGGTCGTCCCATTTTTCAAGGTCTGAGTGCTGGTCCTGCAGCGCGTGGGTCAGCTCATGCGCCAGCACCGGTTTCTGTTCGTCAGCGTCCACCCAATCCAGCAGGTTCACCGTCTTCGTCTTCGAGTCATAGTAGGCCTCGATTTGCTCCTTCAACAAAGCAAGTAGAAACGGCTTGAGCGCGAAGTCGCGGTCTAGCAGCCCGAACTTCTCGAGCACGATGTCGTCCTGCTCCATCCGCTTGGCGTCCTGATCGTCGTTGAACTTCGTTTCCAGGTACTTTTCCACGTCCGTGCGGGTGGTAAGCCGCCGCTTCACCGGGCCTTTGACGGGTAGTCCGGACTCGTCGGAGGAGAACTGGAGAATCTGATCGACCAGCGCGAAAAGCTGCTTGGCCTGCTCGGGGGTAATATGCGTGGGAGGCTTGGCGGTCTCGCCCCCTTTTCCCTGGTCCGCCGGGTTCGCCTGCCCGCTGCTTGGCGCCGGCGGCTGCTGCGGGGCCGAGGGCTGCTGTTCGGCCGCGAACGACGTCGCCGTGGAAAGGCAGAAAACCGCTGCCCACCCCAAACCGGGCCTGGCCCATCGGTTTGCCCATGTGTGCTGCTTGTTCATCCACTCACCTCGCGGAGCACACAGGCCTGCACCCGTCGCGCCCGGCTTCCGCCTCTCTTTTCAAGGCTATAATCATCATGTGGTCTAACGCCAAGTTTCCGCGGGAATCAAGGCTCAAAACCGCCGAACAGCTTCCTTTATGACAGAGATCGACCTCGCTTCCACGATCCGGCCCACGGCTTTCGCCGCCATGCTCGAAGCGTCTCATGCACCGCACGAACTCGCCGTCTATCGCGGTGCGTTAACCCCTCGGCAATTGGACGCGCCGGAAGCCGAAACAGAGGCTTTGGCCCGCGGCGCGGCGGTTCACGACCTGGGCTGGCTGCGCCGCGTCTCCGTGCGCGGCGAGGACCGCTTCCGCTGGCTCAGCGGCATGGTGACCAATACCGTCAACGACTTGTTCCCGAATACCGGGGCATGGAACCTGGTGCTGAATGCGCAGGGCAGGATTCAGGGCGATCTGACCGTCTGGCGGGGGGGCGAAGAGCCTTCCCCGCACCTGCGCAAGACGGCGGCCAACTCGCGACCAAGCGAAGGCGCTGCGGGTGACCGCCTTCTGGGCACCCCGTTTGCCGGCGAGTCGGGCCTGGAGCTGGAAATTGCCGCCGACCAGTTCGACAAGCTGCTGGGCCATCTGAACCGCTTCATCGTCATGGACGACGTGGAGCTGATTCCGCTGGGGATCGAGTCGCCCGGCGAAGCCGGATCAGAAACCGCGGTGGGCCTTACGGGTCCGCTGGCCGGTGACGTGCTCGAGCGGCTGGGCCTGCCCGTCTTCGCCCAGCCCATGACGGGAACCAACGTGGAGTGGAACGGCATGGGCCTGCGGATGGTGCGGGGTTACGGCGTGCTCGCGCCCCATTATCAGCTTTGGGCGCCCTCGGCCGGCCTGCGGCTGCTCTGGTCCGCCTTGCGCACCGCCGGCGCCACGCCGGCAGGGAGCGCCTCATGGAATGCGTTCCGCGTTGCCGAAGGCATCCCCTTGTATGGGATCGACATATTGGAACGCGACCTGCCGCAGGAAACCTCGCAGTTGCGGGCGCTGCACTTCAACAAAGGTTGTTACCTGGGCCAGGAAATTGTGGAGCGAATTCGCTCCCGCGGGTCCGTTCACAGGCATCTGCGGCCGGTCGAACTCGCTGGTCCCGTGCCCCCGGCGGGCGCGGAACTTGGGATGGAAGACGGCTCGCCTGCGGGGCAAATTACCAGCGCCGCGGAATTGCGGTTGCGCGGCAGCCGGCCTGTCTTTGCCCTGGCGATGATGCGCGCCGAAGCTGAAATCGGCGGCCGGCAGTTTACCTATGCGGCTGGAGACACCACGGGAACGGCGCGCATTTTGGATCGGCCGCCAACTTTTTGACGCGCCGGAGCGGAAACCGGGGAGTGGAATTCCCCATGCGCACGGGAGCAAAATTCATACGATCATGAGCGAAACGACAAAATTCGAAGTCATTGACCGCCGCAAGTACAAAGCGCAGGAAGAACAGGAGAGCGCGCCGACGCCGGAACACGAAACGCCGCCTTCACCCACGCGCGAGCCATCAGGGAAACCAGCCGAATCCGCAGGTGGTCCGCGCCTGGTGTCGCCCGAGAGCCGGCGCGAATCTGCCCCGCCGGAAGTTCCGCGGACCGCAACCGGAATCGAGGCCGCAACCGAGAACGACGGGGAATTGCCGCCCGCGCCTACTGCCGAAGAGAGCCACGAGCAGAAAGCCGCCTATGACGCCTCCGCGCAACGCGTCGAGGACCTCATCCGCGCCCAGAATCCCGGTGTGGGCACGCAGCCGCCCGTCACCTTCGACCAGCTCGTCCAGCAGCTTTACCTCACGGCCATGCTGCAGATGGGAGCCGGCGCGCAGGAGGGCCAGCGCCCGCAGGTGGACATCGTGGGCGCGCGCAGCACCATCGACCTCATGGGCATCCTGGCCGAAAAGACCCGCGGCAACCTCACCGACGGCGAAGATCGCGCTCTGCAATCGATGCTGTTTGACGCGCGCATGGCCTTCCTCGAGCTGACCAACATGATCGGCATGCCCAGCGTCAAGCCTCCGCCGCGGGGGAAAAAGTAGGTACGAGCTTCTGGCTGCCAGCTTCTGGCTTCTAACTACCTGCCGCCTACGAACTACCAGGTGTTGGGCATTTAAGGTTGTATTACTCTTCTTGTGCGCCCCGGCGCCTGACCTAAGCTTGTCGAGGGGTCCCGCTTTTGGGGCCTGGGAAACTAATGATCTACCTAGCCACGCTAACTACCTGAATCATGCACCGAAAAGCAAGCCGCAACACCGAAGCTGAAGCTGAGGGCTAAAAGCCGACAGATAGAGGCAGGGGCTGGAAGCCGATCCATGGATGCAACCCTCACCGTTCTCGGCAGTGGCACCTCCATGGGGGTTCCCACCCTGGGCTGCACCTGCGCGGTCTGCACCTCGCCCGATCCGCACGACCTGCGCTTGCGCCCCTCTGCCGCCTTGGGTTGGACCGACCCCGCAGCCGGTGCCGGGCGCGTCGCGGTCATCGACACCGGCCCGGACTTCCGCCAGCAGGCGCTCCATGCGGGCCTCAAGCGCATCGATGCCGTTCTCTACACTCACGGCCACGCCGACCACATCCTCGGCATGGATGACTTGCGCCCCTTGAGCTTCGCCGCCTTCCGCGAAAACGGCCATGCCATCCCGCTCTTCGCCGATCCTGCAACCATCGGGGTGCTCGAAAAGGTCTTCGACTACACTTTCTCGCCTCACTCCAACTATCCGACCCGCGCGAAGGTCGAGCTGAAGCCCCTCCATGACCACAACCTTATCTACGGCGTCGACTTCATGCGAATCCCCATCGTCCATGGGGCGCAGCCCATTGCCGGATTCCGCTTCGGCAATGCCGCCTATCTGACTGACGTCAGCGCCATACCCGAGCCTAGCTTCGCCCTCCTCGAAGGAGTCGAGGTCCTCGTGCTCTCCGCCCTCCGCCACAAGCCTCACCCCAGCCACGCCACGGTCAAGCAGGCGGTGGCGTGGGCCGAGCGCATCGGCGCCCGCCAAACCTGGCTTACCCACATTGCCCATGACCTGGGCCACGAACAAACCAACCGCGATCTGCCTCCCGGCGTCCGCCTGGCCTATGACGGGTTGAGCGTGCCCGTACTCCT
Organism: Acidobacteriaceae bacterium; assembly: GCA_030040395.1. Lineage (GTDB taxonomy): Bacteria > Acidobacteriota > Terriglobia > Terriglobales > Acidobacteriaceae > Telmatobacter. The sequence continues at coordinate 2,722 of JASHTU010000167.1, read as the reverse complement.
ATGAGCGGCGCGCACCCCGGCCAGCCAGCCGAAGGCCCTGCCATGCAGGTCTTCCGCGCGGCCGAGGAAATCCCCGCCGGCTTTGGACCGTCCATCGTCGCCGTGGGCAACTTCGACGGGGTCCACCTCGGCCACCGGCGGATTCTCGCCGCCGCTGTCGAAGAGGCGCGCAATACACAAGCCCGCGCCATCGCCGTCACCTTCGATCCCCACCCCGAGCAGTTCCTCCGCCCCGCGCAGGCGCCGCGGCTGCTTACCCCGCTCCCCGAGCGCCTGCGTCTCCTGGCCCAAACCGGCGTGGACGCCGTGCTCGTCCTCCCCTTCGACGCCTCGCTCGCCGCCCTCACCGCCGGCGAGTTCACCCAGCGGATTCTTGTGGAAAAGCTCGGCGCGCGCAGCCTCCACGAGGGCCGCAGCTTCCGCTTTGGGCGCGGCGCCAAGGCCGGCGTCGCGGAGCTGGCCGCCCTGGGCACCGAGTTCGGTTTCGCTGTGTGCATCCACAGCGCGGTCCGCGTTCGCGGCCTCGAAGTTTCGAGCTCCGCCATCCGCGCCCTCGTCGCCGCCGGAGACATCCGCCGCGCCCGCTGGATGCTCGGACGTCTCTTCGCCGTCTGCTCTACGCCTGCCCGGGGCCGCGGCATCGGCGGCCGTCTCCTCGTTCCTACCGTGAACCTCGCACCCTACCACGGCCTGCTTCCGGCCTTCGGCGTGTATGTCACCCGCCTCCGCATCGCCGGGCGCCCGTTTCAGGCCGTCACCAACGTTGGCAACCGTCCCACCTTCGGCGAACCTTCCTTCGCCGTCGAGTCCCACATCCTCGACTTCGAGCCTGTCGATCTCGACGACCGAACGCCGCTCCAGCTCGAATTCCTCCTGCGCCTCCGCGAGGAGCGCCCGTGGCCCTCGCCGGAAGCGCTCAAGCAGCAAATCTTCAAAGACGTCTCCCGCGCGCAGCGCTACTTCCGGCTCGCACGCGCCTGAATCGCGCCACCAGCGCAATCCCTCCGCGCACCACTCGGAAACGTTCAGCCGTGGCGGCGGAGGGCCAGCTCGACGACGCGCTGCATTTCGGCTTCGGGAGCGGGCTTGCCGGTCCAGATTTCGAATTGGCGGGCTCCCTGCTGGACAAACATTTCAACGCCGCTGACGACCGCGAGGCCGCGCGCGTGGGCGAGCTTGAGCAGGGGCGTCTCGATGGGGTTGTAGACCATGTCGAAGACGAGTTTGGCGTTGAGCTCGTTTTCCTTGATGGGCAGGGCGGGCTTGACGCCGGGCATGCCACAGGGAGTGGTGTTGACGATGGCGTCAAAATGGAGCTTGGCCAACTGCTCCTGCTTCACAGATTTGGCGTGGGCTTTACGCGCCAGGGCAACCGCGGTCTCGTGGGTGCGGTTGGCGATGAAGACTTCAACGCCCTGCTCGACCAGCCCGAAAACGGCGGCGCGGGCGGCTCCGCCGGCGCCCAGGACCAAAATTCGCGCGCCTTTGAGGCGCATGCGCTTTTCCAGCGGACGCACCACGCCGGCGACATCGGTATTGAAGCCGTAGAATTTGCCGTCGGCCCCGGTGCGGAGGGTGTTGCAAGCGCCGATGCGGGCAGTGAGGGGGTCCATGTTGGCGAGGTAGGGCAGCACTTCCTGCTTGAGGGGCATGGTGACGGCGACGCCGCCGAGAGGAAGCTCGCGAGCCACGGTGAGCAGGTCATCGAGGATGCGGACTTTGAGCGGGAGCAGGACGGCGTTAACGTTTTCTCGGCGGAAGGCGGTGTTGTGCATCAGCGGCGAGAGGGAGTGGGCGATGGGGTTGCCGGCGACGCCAAAGATGCGCGTAGCCTGATCGAGCTGCTCAACGCGATACAGGTCGAGAAGGGTGCGGGCGGAGACCTGACCCGGCGCGGTGGCGGCGGCCTCCGACGTGGAGGCGAAGGTGAAGGCAGCGCCGGCGCGGGGACCGAGGACGCGGCTGACGAGGCCCTCCTCGCCCATGGCGATGCCGACGACGTGGGCCGCGAGGGAGCGGTCCTCAATGAATTGGAGGACGGCGAGATTGTCAGCGAGGGTGCGCGCCGTTGATACCACTTTGACGAAGTCGGGCTCGAAGGCCTCGATGCGGGCGGCGGCTTGGCCGAGGGCGCGGGTGCGGGAGAAATCGTGATAGCTGACGAGGAGCGCGGCGCCGGCGGCGCGGAGTGCGGCGCGGAATCGGGCCAGTTGGGGTTTGGTGGCTTCCTCGGCGGATTCGACTTCGAGATCGACAATCTGGCAGCCGGCTTCCGCGGCTCTCAAGAGGATTTCCAGTTCCGAAGGCAAAGATCCAACGAAGTTGCCGCCGTTGGCTTTCCGACGGCAGGTGGCGATGACGATGGCGTCGCGGTGTTCGGCGAGGAATCGCTTCAGCTCCGGGAGGGCCGCAGCGGGTTTGGCGAGAGCGTCGAGGCGGAACTCGAGAAAGCGCGCGTCGTGGAGGGCGGCTTCGGCGCGTTCGAGGAGCTCGGCCGAGGTTTCAGCCTGGAGAGCCACGCACAGCTTGCCCAGCCGTGGACGGGGTCCCGAGGCCGGGACGGCGGGGAAATCGAGCGTGCTGGAAACAGCGTGCGGCATCACCTTTGATTGATGCATCTTAAGGCCGTTTGGAGCGGGATGCAAGCCGAATGGAAATGTGGGGCGGCCGAAATTGATAGGGGATGACGACGGAGTTGCCGAGAGGCAACCCCTCCAAGGCT
>JASHTU010000166.1 GCA_030040395.1 Acidobacteriaceae bacterium | reverse complement strand
GTGCACGAAAATGGCGTGATGGAAGCGGCGCCCGCGATGGTCTACTGGCCAACCCTGCGACAGGATTTTTTCGGCCCGAAGACGTTTGGCGCGACGCGCTCCGTGACCTTTGCGGTGCGGAGCGATCGCGCGGGAACGGAGAGCTTTATTGGCGAGGTGCAGCAGGCGGTGTGGTCGGTGAATGCGAATTTGCCGCTGGCCTCCGTGAGGACGATGCAAGAGCTTTACACGCAGTCGATGGCGCGCACCTCGTTCACGTTGGTGATGCTGGCGATCGGCGGCGGCATGGCGCTGGCTCTTAGCATTATCGGGATTTACGGAGTCATTTCCTACTCGGTCTCGCAGCGCAGGCGCGAAATCGGAATCCGGCTCGCGCTCGGGGCGGAGAAAGGCGAATTGCGCTGGATGTTCGTGCGCTCCGCGCTCCATCTGGCCGCGATTGGCGTAGTGATTGGCATGGCGGCGGCAGCCGCGCTGGTTCAGCTGATGAAGGCGCTGCTTTTCGGCGTCAGCCCGCTCGATCCGGTCACATTTCTCGCGGTTCCGCTGGTGCTGGCGGCAGCGGCTGGGCTTGCCAGTTATTTTCCGGCGCGACGAGCGGCTGCAGTCGATCCAGCAGAAGCGCTCAGAGCGGAGTAGCTGGGTTGGTTCGACAGGTGATTGGGAATCATCCGTTATGCAGGCGCTCGGCCACTTGCTGACGTTCTCATCTATTGATCGCCAGCCTTCCCCGCCGCCATCCGCGCGCGCAACCGCTGCTCCGCATCGTCGCTCCAGTACTTGCAGTTCAGCCGGATAAAAATGGACGAGTACGGAATCGTGCTATTTGTCTTCAGCACCAGAACGTGGAACGTATTGCCAGCCTCGCCGACTTCCTCGATAAGCTTGTCGTGCGGCTCTGAGACAACCTGGCGGCCGTGAAGGAGGTCGCTCACCTGGCGGCGGTAGGCGGATGCGTCCGGCGCGTCCTCGTCCGCCACAAACGGCAGTTCCGCATCCATAAAAATGTCGGGCCGCAGGTGAATCGACTCGTCGATCGCGCCCAGAATAAAGTGCGCCACCGCGAGCATGGGCTCGCCAGTCTCAATCGTCTGCACGCCCGACGAACCCTGCAGCGGATACGCCGAATCCACAATCAGTATCCAGTTGCGGTGCCCAAGCAGCGGCATCTGGGCCGCTGCCTGGGCTCTCCAGTTCACCTCTCCGGGCGGGGCGGCATACAAAGCGGCGGTGGCCAACAGCATCCCTGTAGCGACGAGCAATCTTCGCATCACAAACTGCCTCCGTTTTCTCAGTGAGTCAGAAGATATCACAAGTCCAAATCTCACTGTTCTTCCCACCAGTTTTGCGAGGGACGGCGGTTGCGCGGCTTATTTGCGCGATCAATAATCGGCCAGCGCCTGATCGGCTACTTTGCGGGCAAGGACTTCGCGGTCGACCAAGCCTTCAAGTTGGCTGTCGCGGACCAGTACGGCAAAGGGGGTTGAGCGGCCCAAAATCTCGCGGGTGAGAAAGACCTGGCCTTTACCGGCGACATCGACGATCTCGCCGTCGCGAGGGAGAGCGAGGCCGTATTGCAACTCCCAATCGGTGATGAGGTCCACGCCGGATTGCTCCTCCCGGCCGAGCTGTGCTGAAACATGCATGGGATAGCGCCACAGCTCCGTTTCCAGGGAGGGCAAAGTTGGAGCCTCGGTGCGAAACGCCGCATAGGTAGTGGCAAGGAAAGGCCAGCGCGCCTCCAGCCGGAGGCGCAACGCCGATGGCGGGGCCATGGCGACAAAGCGACGGGCGGCGTCCACGAAGACGAACTCCCGGCTCTTGCCGTACTCCTCTGCCAAGGCGGCGATGAGGTGCAGCCGCGTGTTCCACCATGGGATGGGACCGATCTGAATTTCGATATAAGGCTCGTCTTTGAGGGCCTCCAGCTTGCCCTGGATGTTCGCCATATAAGAGGGCCCGAAGGCTTGCGCCTCGTGAATGGCCTGAACGGCGTCCAGCTGTCTGGATCTCCGCGTGGATTCAAGAACGCGCAAGGACGCCAGCACTTCGACGGCGAGATCGCTGGGATTTTCGAAATATGCGGCGCAGCGCTTCTTCAGGCGGGTGCGGAGAGCGAGAATTCTAGCCGGATCGGCGTCACAGCGTTCCGGGGGCCAATCCGCGGCCTCACTCACGAGGAAGACCAGGCACGGTATGGAGTTCTTCTCGGCGGCGCAGAATTCGAGTTCAGTTACCGACTTGCTTTGCGGATTATCGTCCTCGGGTATGTAGCCGTAGCGCCAGGCGAAGAAGCCGAGATAGACGTCGCACCCGGCAACGTCGCCCTGGCAGGCGGTTTCAACGAGTTCGTCACGCGCGACATATTCCTCCATCATGACGACATGGTAGCCGGCCTTTCTGAGCGCCGCGCCCACTCTCTGCCGAAAGTCTTTGAGGTCGAGAAAGGTGGAAGAGAGATAGATTTTCATGCGACGCCGCCTCGGTCAACAGAGCAGGACGGTGGAATAGGATTCAGTGTGGGCGGATGGTCTTCGCTTCGGGCCGCCTGGATTATGCATGCGCGTATGGGGAGTTCCCGGAGGCTTATGGCAGAATTCTAATCCAATTCGCGGGTCTCGCACTGTTACCTTTGCTGGTTAATGGCGCGCAGACGCCGGAGGACGAAATTGGCGAACTTGGCGGTGTCGAGCGAATAGAGCTTCCATTTGAGCGACGACGTATTCGCCATCAGCAGGAGGGGACTGGTGTGGTCCAGAAGCGCCCTTCCGGTGGTCTTCGGCAGTTCCATGGACCCGCGCTTGGCTTTGGTAGCCACTACAACCTCCTTGCTCTTCGAGCTTTTATTCTTGTTTGCTTCCCTTTGCAAGAATTCCATGATTTCCTCAAGCGTCTTGGCTTCCACATGGCCATCACTCAGCCCGAAACCGATGTAGCGCCGTTCAGGTAGCGTCGTCACGCAGATGAGGTTCCAGCCGGAGGCGGAGCCGCTGCGGACGAGGCCCGTCCCTTGGACGTCGCGGTAACTGGGATCCGGATTGGGGATCCAAATCCAGTCGCCGGGCATGACCCGCGCAATGTCTTTTTCGGTGATCTGGCTGAGAGTCATAAATTTCATGACGTCATCGTCGTCATCGGAACTGATCTTGAGGGCGGGAAAAACGTCGTCAAACAGGAGCGGCGAGATTTTATTGAGGATGATTCGCGCCGAATTGCAGTAAAGCGCGCTCATGAAGGTGCGGCATTCGCAAACCGTGATCGTCGTGGGGAAAATGAACGTTTTGACAGCTTGAGATGGCGTCGGGTTTCCCTGGCCGCCAAGCAGCGTAAATTTCTTTCCCTGAGCAAGAAAACCTTGTGCGCGCCCGTGCCTGCCGGCGTGCTTGGTCTCTTCCGGGTTGAGGCCCGTCGCATCTGATTTGAGGACTTTCGAGTCGGTGTAAACAACCTTATCGGTCAGGTACCCCCTCTCGCCATAGCCCGCAAACATAATGGCCATGTTGAGGATCTGCCGTTCGGATTCCTGCACCTTGAGGCCAATCTCACGCACGCAGGCATCGCAGTACTTGTTGGAATCGAAGTTTCCGCACCTTGGGCAAGGCATTCAGGCGTCTCCTTTTGCGAAGCGAAGGGTTGATGTCAGGCTTGCGTTCGACGGCTCTTGGCGCGGCGAGCGTAGCCAAAGCCGGTGATTCACTTTGGCGCGGGCAGCGCGGGGAGCCAATTTTCACGAGTTCCAAAAGCGCGGAGCGATCTTATCAGGGTCCCCGCGGACGCGCTCTTCGTGAGTGGGGTGGACACGGCATGTCTGCTAAGGACGAGCGACAACGAGATGGGGAAAATTGGCCCCAGCGCGAAGGTTGCGGCGCAAATCCGGGGTCCCCGGCGCACGATCATTGCGCGCTGGGTTGAACGTGGGGCATGGGGAAATGAAGAACAGGGTCGAGAAGATGCGAGCTCTTTGACGACTGGCTTTCGCAGCGATTATATCGCGGCGCGCGTGATATGAATCGCGCAATTTGGAGCCTATGCGTTCAGTTGTACTATCCTGTGCGGAATGGCGGCGTCCCGACACGAGCCATGACCCCTGTTCACGAACGCCTCTTGAGCAGCACGTCGTCCATTTCGAGCGAAAGGCTGGCCATCGCCGGCCCGAGGAGAAACCCATGTACGATATGAAGAATCTTGACAAGCTCAAGGTCCTGGAAGCGAACGCTCCCGAGGCGATGAAGGCCTTTTGGGCCTTCGACAAGGCGGCGATGTCGCCCGGAGCCATTTCAGCGAAACACAAAGAGTTGATGGCGCTGGCGGTGGCCTTCACCACGCAATGCCCTTATTGCATCGAGATTCATGCGAAGAGAGCAGGCGCGGCGGGCGCGAACGAGCAGGAGATTGCCGAAGTGGTTTTGATTGCGGCGGCCCTTCGCGCTGGAGCCGCGGTTACGCATGGAACTCACGCGCTGGCTTGAAGCAAAGTAGATGCCCTCAAGCCGACCTGGGGCGGCCGGCTCAGGTTCGCGGTTCGGCGGGTAACTTCCAGCGGCGGATGAGGAGCCATGGCATCGGGCCCCTGAGTCCGAGCGACTACTTGCGCGCCGCCTTCCAGGCACGCCATTCCTCGGCGGTGATTTCCCAGATTTCGGAAGGCAGGCGGCCGGAGACGTAATTCTTCTCGCTCGTGGCAACGAGGC
>JASHTU010000165.1 GCA_030040395.1 Acidobacteriaceae bacterium | reverse complement strand
CAGGTTTCCCGCGGGGTCGAATTCCAGCACATCCGGCGCCGCCGTGCAGCAATCCGCTTCGCCGCGGGTGAGGTAGGACTCCATCCTGTCCAGCGTTTGCGGCCGGTGCACAATCCACACGTCTTGCTGCGCATCAATTGCCACCCCGATGGTCATGCCCAAAACCCAGTGATTCGGTAATGGCTTGGGCCAGAATGGATCCACTTCAAACTTGGGGACCATCGCTTCGTCGCCATTGCCTGCGGCGCGCACAGCCCTGCTCCGCTTTACGAGCACCCCGCTCGCGATCAGAACCGCAACCAGCGCGGCGATCCCAATCCACAAATAGATAGGTCTTTTCACGCAGCAATCTCCTATAACTGCGCGACTCTATCGTTCGCGGTGAACGAGTGTCAAGCGAAGACCGGCAATCTAAGACGCCACCCCTTGCAGGGAGCCCGTTCTCGCGCGGTTCTACAGCGTGACCAGCGGAGTGGACATTTCGGGCTGGCAGATGGCTGCGGGTTCGCTTTCGACCCTCGGAGTCCAGTTCCTGGGCTGATAGATGCAGCAGGGCTCCTGCGCCAGAGGGTCGCCGGTGAGGGCGTAGGCGCGGGCGCGGCTGCCGCCGCATATCTCCTTATACTCGCAGGCACCGCACTTGCCTTCGAGCCGTGATGTGTCGCGGAGGGCCTTGAAAATGGGCGCAGTCCGATAGATCTCGGCGAGCGGGGTTTCGCGGATGTTGCCGGCGTGGATAGGCAGGAATCCGCTGGGGTAAACGTTGCCCACGTGGGAGACGAAGAGAAAGCCCTTGCCGTCGTTGACGCGGCGCGTGGCCCAACTGCGGTTGCGGGTGGCCGCGTCGGCGGTGGGCGCGCCGGGCTCATAGCCGGCCGGCACGGAAGCGGGCGCAGTAGCCGCCACGGCGTGCGGATGACCGCTGCCGTGCCCGTGCCCGATGCGGCGCTCCTCCAGGTTGTGTTGGAGCAAGTAGCGTCGGTAGTGCATGGCTTCCGTGGTCTTGATCTGGAAGTTGACGCGGTGGGAAAGCTCGTAGATCTTGCCGAAGACCTGCTCGAACTCTTCGCCCGAGAGCAGGTCGGCAAGCTGGCCGCGGCCCACCGGAACCAGGAAGAAGACGTTCCACATGACGATAGCGAGGCGTTCAAAGAGGTTGCAAAGGTTGTCCAGATCGTGGGCGTTGTGGCGGCTGATGGTAGAGTGAACCTGGATTGGGATGCCGGCCTCGTTGGCCCACTCGATGGCCTGGATGGTGCGCGCCCAGGCGCCGGGCAGGCCGCGAAAAGCGTCGTGAATCTCGGGTGTCGAGCCATCGAGGGAGATACCGAGCCGCACCAGGCCCGCTTCCTTGAGTTTGAAGATGGCTTCGCGAGTGAGGAGCGGCGTCGCGCTGGGCGTGAGGGCGACGTGGACACCCTTTCCGGCGGCATAGCGGATGAGGTCGTAGACGTCGGGGCGTTTGAGGGGGTCGCCGCCGGTGAAGACGAAGATGGGAATGTGCATCGCGGCGATCTGGTCAATGAGCGCCTCGCCCTCGGCGTGGGTGAGCTGGTCGGGGTGGGCAATTGGCTGCGCGGCGGCCCGGCAATGTTTGCAGGCCAGGTCGCAGGATTGCGTCACTTCCCAAATGGCGAGAAAGGGCGACTCGTCGTAGTTGATTCCGCCACGGGCGGGGATGGAATGCATGGGCTGCATGACGCCTCCTTGCCGAATCGCGGCGGGCCGGACGGGGAAAATTGGCCCCTCAGGCCGGGGAGGGAATGGATGGCCGGATGCGAACCGGTGGCTGGACCAAGATCCCCGAAAACGGGCAACCATTCCAGAGAGCCTCGACTCCATTCAAGAAGAACAGTATTCAGTTCTGGCAGGCTGTGATTGAGATCACTTGATCGACGTGATCGAAGAGGGTCGAATACCGGTGAAAGTAGACAAAAAACCGAAAAAGGAACATAATTATCTTATTCGTCAATAAATTAGTCAACGCTTTTATCTTAAATTGGATGCGAGAGGAGAACCACCGACGCTCTCAAGCTGGTTGACCGGGGCGATAATGTGAGATATCTCACCGGTTCGTGTGCGTTATGGCACGGTGATTGGGCGTGGGTTCTGGAAAACTGAACTTGTTTTATGAGCAGGAGGTATCTCATGGCAGCCGTCATGAAGCCGGGTTGGAGCAGACCCTCGACGATTCTTTTTGCCTCCGAGATCCCCGCGAACGAAAAGGCGTTTGAATTTGCGCTTGCCCAAGCGGTGGAGTCACATGCCGATCTAATTCTGTTTCACGCCTACGACACGCTGGTGGTTTCGGCTTCGGAGACTTCGGGAATCCGCTATTACGACTACGCGGCCGCGGCGCGGGCCGAGAAGCAGCACTTGGAGCCGCTCGCCCAGCGCGTGCGAGAGGCGGGCGGTCAATGCGAGGTGGTGGTGCGCCCGGGGTTGCCCGCGGACCAGATTTTGGCCTACGCCCGCGAGCGGGAAATCGACCGCATTGTGATGGGAACGCACTCCCCCGGCCCTATCGGGAAGCTGCTGGTGGGCTCGGTCGCGGAGGCGGTGCTCCGCTCGGCGCGCACACCCGTTTACATTATCGGCCCCGAGGTGGTCAACGGCGCCTATCGGAACTTTGCCACACGCACCATTCTGTGCGCGGTGAGCCTGCAGGAATCCAGCGGAGTGGTGGCCAGCTTTGCCGCCGAACTGGCGGCTCAGCACGGGGCGCGCCTGGTGCTGCAACACGTGATCCGGCCCCAGGATCGGGCAGAGTTTCTCGCCGGCCGGTCGCTGGACGACGTCGAATCGGAGCTCTTCGCGCTGGTGCCGTCCAAGTTAGAGGAGCGCATCGAGATCCAGACCATCGTGGTTCCCGGCGATCCCACTGAGGAGTTGCTTTACCAGAGCCGCGCACAGCAGGCCGATCTCATCGTGCTGGGCGCGCAGGGGGCTTCGGCATTCGCCGCCATCACCCGGCACGGCGTGGTGTACAAGACGCTGGCCCACGCGCATTGCCCGGTCATCACGCTTTCGCCCGTGGTCTTGGCCGAGTACGGCCCTAAGGCGAACAAACCGCGTCCCTCCGAAGCGTACATGGCCGGAGTGATTTAGCGATTTTTCGGCCCGACACCCGTTCGCATACGCAATTCGCGCTCCGGTTTCCACGCGCCTCTCGCTGCGAAAATTTCTTCAGCGCGGAGGTGTGGTTTTGTGTATCGGTTGCCTGCCGGGGAGCTCGGGCTTCGCGTCAGCGTTCCTTCTCTCCGCGGGCCGCTCTCTTTGCACTTGGGCTCAAATGCTCAAATCAGCCTTAAGAGCAGAAGGATGACCACGATGGTCAGAATCAAGCTGACTGTGCCGCCTCCGTAATAACCCCATCCGGGGCCCATCCTGTAGCCTCCGTATCCGAAGCCCAAAATCAACAGGATTAGAACGATCAGCAGAATCATGTGAACTCCTTTTTCAAGTTAGATCCATTCCGGTTTGTTCATTTCCCTGCAAGTCCTGGCTTGTCCGGCGAAAAAGCCGGCTTAAGTCCACGGGAAACAATGCACCAAGTAATACAGCTCCTACCCGACAAGTTACGTTTGGAGCAGGCGGCTTTGCCGTGGAACGTCAGCCGGGCTGATAACTCGATCCTTGGATTCTTCTCCTTTCCATCGGCAACTTTCGCGCCACCGAGCG
>JASHTU010000164.1 GCA_030040395.1 Acidobacteriaceae bacterium | reverse complement strand
ACTCCCAGGCCCTCGAGGAATGCGAAGTCGGGGTGGTAGCCGGTCAAGGCAAACACAAAATCGTTGGCCAGCGTCACAGGCCCCTCGGACGTATCCACGAGGATCGTGTCCGGCTGGATCTCCACCACCCGCGAAGCAAAATACGCCTGAATCTCGCCGTGCTTGATGCGGTTTTCGATGTCCGGCTTGATCCAGTACTTCACGTGCCGGTGCATCTCAGGTCCGCGGTGAATAAGCGTCACCCGCGCGCCGTGCCGCCACAGCTCCAGCGCGGCGATGGCGGCCGAGTTCTTGCCACCGATCACGGCCACGTTCAGTCCGAAATAGGGGTGCGGATCGAAGTAGTAATGGTGCACCTTGCTCAATTCTTCGCCGGGAATCCCCATCAGGTTGGGCAGGTCGTAGTAGCCGATAGCGACGGCCAGCTTGCGCGCCTGCATCGCGCCGGTACGGCCAAAGCGGTCTACCGTGTGTACGGTGAAGTCGCCGTTCGCGCCGGTCACCCGCTCCACGCGGCAGTACTGGCGTACGTTGAGCCCGTAATACGCCGCAACTTGGCGGTAATACTCCAGCGCCTCATTGCGCGTGGGTTTGGCGTTGGGGCTAGGAAAGGGAATATCGCCGATCTCCAGGAGTTCCGAGGTGGTGAAGAAGGTCATGTGCGAGGGGTAGTGGAAAAGCGAGTTGCACAGGCAGCCCTTGTCCACTGAAATCACGCTCAATCCGGCCTTCCGGGCCTCGATCGCGCAGGCCAGGCCGGTGGGCCCCGCGCCGATCACGAGAAGATCGAAAATCGAGTCTTGATGGCTTTCCAAGGAAACGTCCATATTTCCGATATTAGGGCATGAACGCTTAGCGGCATTTCCGATATTAGGGCGTGACCACTTAACAGCGACGCCTCTTCGGGCGGCCAGAAATCTGCGGATACGGTAGAATGGTAGACGCATAGGGTAGAAAGGTACCACTCCTTGAGCATGAACATCAAGAACCCCGAAACACAGCGCCTGGCGCGGGAACTTGCCCGCAAGACGGGGGAATCCCTCACGACGGCGATCACCATCGCGTTGAAAGAGAGATTGGAGCGGCAACAGGAACGCCCGAGGCAGAAGAATCGTATCGAGGCCCTGGCGGAATTCTCTGAAAAATGCGCGCCGCTCTTCCAGGACGGGCGCAGCGCCCAGGAGTTAATCGAGGACCTCTACGACAAGGAGACCGGGCTCCCGAAATGATTGTGGACTCATCGGCAATGGTCGCTGTCATCAAACGCGAGCCTGGCTGGTTCTCGATTGCAGAGAAGATGAACTCAGCTGATTCGCTCAGCATCTCCGCAGCCTCTTACCTCGAGACGGCAATTGTGGTGGACCGGCTGGGCAATCCGGCGCGGAGCGCAGAGTTCGATGCACTCCTCGAAGATCTCAAAATGGTCATCGAGCCGGTCACCGTGGAGCAAGCTAAAATCGCTCGCCAGGCGTACCGGGACTACGGCCGCGGCAGTGGCCACGCCGCCAACCTCAACTTTGGCGATTGCTTCAGCTACGCCCTGGCGCGCGCCAAGCGGGAACCGCTTCTCTTCAAAGGCGCGGACTTCAGCGTGACGGATATTCGTTCGGTTATTCATCCGTAAACACTGTGGAGTCCGCTCCCGGCGGCCGAAAATTCGCCTGTTCCCGTCAACCTACCGTCGGCGCGGGAACCGGCGCGGGCAGTGGAATGAGGGGCAGTTCCTCGACAATCTCCAGCCCGGCCTCGCGCACCAGTTTGGCCACAACGGCGGGGTTCAGGCGCGTCGCATCGAACTCGACGCGCACCGTCCGCGCCTCCCGATCAAGGCTGAGACGGCGGATGCCGTAAACATCCCGGACGTGGGCCAAAGCTATGGCAACCTGTTCCGTTGGCGGAACGGTGTAGCGAAAGGCAATCTCCACCGTAGTCATAGACTCATGATACCAACGGCCTGGTCCCTGGCCGGTTCGCGCCAGCGCCAGAAGCCAATAACGAGTGATTACCGGCTACAGGCTCTTAATCAGCGCCCGGATTTCCGGGTCCGACCAATCCTGCGGGCCGATGAACTTGCTGCGGATCATGCCCTTGCGGTCAATCAGGTAGGTCTCCGGCCACATGTCGGTGTGGAAAAGCTTGGGCGCCGACTCGTTCGTATCGCGGACGGTGGTGAAGTCGATATGCCACCGGGCGATGAATGCGTTGTACGCGGCGGGGTCTTCGCTGACGCCTTCATCCGGTGGCACCGCGACGGCCACGATCGCCAGCGAAGGCATGTCCTGGTGAAGCCGGATGAGTGACGGAATCTCCGCGATGCAGGGCGGGCACCAGGTACCCCAGAAGTTGAGCAGCACCACCTGGCCGCGATAGCTGGCGAGATGGACGGTTGTGGCGCCGTCGGAAACCGTGAAGTCGGGAGCCTTTGTGCCCGGTTGTGAGGGGTGCGCGCCACGGTTGCACCCGGCCATCAAGGCAATGGGAAGGAACAACAGAAGGGCAAGGAAACGAGGAAACCGCACCTCCTTATAATACGGAGCGAAGGGCTGGTGATGAAAGTGGCAGGGTGCGATGGCGAAGGACGAAGCGGGCGATAGCGGCGCCGGCGAGCAACGAAAAACGGTACTGGGATTGGTCGACGAGACCGGCCAGCCCATCGGCCACACGGATTGGCGCGAGTGGTCGCGCGCCACTCCTGGAACCGTCTTCGATCAGCCGGAGCCCGAGGAACTGATCGAACTCACCGTCATTGTCCCCGCCCGCAACGAAGCCGATTGCCTCGCCGTCTGCCTTCAGTCTCTCGTCAGTCAGTCTGAAGAGATCTTCGCGCTCGGCAAAGACTGGGAGCTGATTGTCGTTGATGACCACTCCACCGACCGCACCGGGGAGATCGCCCGCGGCTTCCCTGAGGTCACGGTCATGGAGGCC
>JASHTU010000163.1 GCA_030040395.1 Acidobacteriaceae bacterium | reverse complement strand
CGCCGCCTTGATCGCCATCGCGCAAAACGACATCAAGCGTATCCTCGCCTACTCCACCGTCTCCCAACTCGGCTACATGATGGCCGGACTCGGCCTGGGTGGCGTCGCCGTAGGTCTCTTCCATCTCATCACCCACGCCTTCTTCAAATCGCTCCTCTTCCTCGGCGCCGGCTCCGTCATCCACGGCGCGCACGAGGAGCAGGACATCCGCAAGATGGGCGGTCTGTGGAGCAAAATGCCGGCCACCTTCGCCACCTACGCCATCGGCATGTTGGCTCTCTGCGGTTTCCCGCTCGTCTTCTCCGGCTTCTGGTCGAAGGACGGCATTCTCGAAGCCGCCCACTCCGGCGCCATTCAGGGCCCTTACTACCTGCTCGTCTTCGGCGCGCTGCTTACCGCCTTCTACATGACACGCCAGGTCAGCTACGTCTTCTTCGGTTACTGGCGCGGTCATCATCCGGCGCACGAAAGCGCCCGCGTCATGACCATGCCCATGGCCGTCCTCGCCTTCTTCGCCGTCACGCTCGGCGTCATAGGCACGCCGGCCTGGCCGTGGTTCCGTTCGTTCCTCAACGGCCAGGCTGCGCACTTTGACTGGCATGGCTTCGCCGAGCCCGGTCTGCTTTCGCTGATGGCGATGTCGTCCTTCGTTGTTTTCCTCGGCTTGGGCATTGGCTGGTGGCTCTACGGCAATAAGTCCCCAAGCCCGGAAGAGCCCGACGCCCTCGAAAAGGCCGCTCCCGCGCTCTGGGCCGGCCTGCGCGACCGCCTCTACGTCGATGAGTTCTACGGCGTCACCTTCATCGCTTTCTACAACTGGTGGGCGCGTGTGGCCGACTGGCTCGATCGCCGCATTTGGGGCGGCATCGTCGCCCTTGTCGCGTGGCTCTTCCGCGGATGGGCCCAGTTGAACCGCCTCTTTGACAATGATTGGATCAATGGCGGCTTCGACAAAACTTGCGAAGAGTTCTCCTCGAGCGGCGGCTTGTTGGCCCGCGTGCAGAGCGGCCGCGTGCAGATCTATCTCCGCATCCTGGCCCTCGCGGTCGTGGTGCTGGTCGCGATCCTCTTCTGGAGCGCGCGGCCATGAACGCAATCTTGCCCCCAGCTGCCACCGGATTCGGCATTCTCACCCTCATCACCGTCGTCCCTCTCCTTGGAGCGGTCGTTGCGCTCTTCTCCGGCCGTCACGCGCGCGGCGTGGCCCTCTTCACCGCGCTCATCAACCTCGCGCTCGCTCTCGTCATCTGGACCCGACTCCCCGCCGACGGCGGCATCGGTCTCGTCGAGCGTCTCGCCTGGGCGCCCTCGCTCGGCATCGAGTATCACCTCGGCGTCGATGCGCTGGGCGCGCTCATGGTGCTGCTCTCCTCCATCGTCACCCTCATGTCCATCGACGCGGCGCATCGCGTCCACCATCAGCCTGGCCTCTATTACGGCCTCGTTCTTACCCTCGAATCCGGCCTCTTCGGCTCCTTCACCGCGCTCAATTTCTTCCACTGGTTTCTGTTTTGGGAGCTGAGCCTCATCCCCGCCTTCTTTCTCATCAAGCTCTGGGGCGGTCCGCGCCGCGGTCCCGCCGCCACGCAGTTCCTCGTCTACACCATGGCCGGCTCCGTGGCGCTGCTGGTCTGCTTCCTCGCCGTCTTTCTTTCAACCGGCGCCACAAACGCACCGGGCACCATGGATTTTGTTCAGCTTTCGGCGATGGCCTCCTCGGGCGTGCTCACGCCGATGGTTACGGCGCATCTTGGCGCTGTGATGCCCTGGCTCGCCATCGGTGTCCTTGCCGGCTTCTCGGTCAAGGTCCCGATGATGCCCTTCCACACCTGGCTGCCCGCCGCCTACGCCGAAGCGCCTTCGCCCGTCACCATGCTCCTCACCGGTGCCATGTCCAAGATGGGCGTCTACGGCCTGCTCCGCATCGCTCTGCCCATTTTCGGCGCGCAAATCGCCGCCCTGCGCACCCCGCTCCTGGTCCTCGCCGTCATCACGGTGGTCATGGGCGCATGGGCCGCCGCCGCGCAAAAAGATTTGAAGCGCGTCTTCGCCTACTCCTCCGTCAACCACCTCGGCTACTGCCTGCTCGGCATATTTGCCCTCGCCATTCCCGCCGCCGGAGCAGCGCATACCAGCCAGGCCGCCGCCCTCAACGGCGTCATCCTTCAGATGTTCAACCACGGCCTTACCGCCGCCGCCATCTTCTGGTTCTTGGCCATGATCCAGATGCGCTCCGGCGGCCTGCGCGGTATCGACGACTTCGGCGGCCTGCGCAAGCCCGCCCCCGTCCTCACAGGCATGCTGGGCATTGCCCTCTTCTCCTCGCTCGGCCTGCCCGGCCTCAACAACTTCGTCAGCGAATTCCTCATCTTCCGCGGCGTTTTTCCCCTGTCTTGGATCAGCGCAACCGTATCGGTGCTGGGTTTGCTCGTCACCGCGGCCGTCCTGTTGACCGTCATTCAAAAAGTCTTCACCGGCCCCGTGCCTGAGCGCTGGGCCGCATTCCCCGATCTCCATCACAGCGAGCGCCTGGCGCTGGCGCCCGTCCTTGCCCTCATGTTGCTCATCGGTCTTCTGCCCCAGCTCATTCTCAACGCCGTTAATCCCACGGTCCTCAACCTGCTGGCGCACTGGAGATTTTAATGTTAGCGTTCGCCATTTATATCTCGTTCGCCGGCGCCATTCTTCAGGCCTTCCTGCCCAAAAGCAGGCCCGGCCTGGCGCGCTGGCTGGCGCTCGCAACCACCGTCGCCAGTCTCGTCATCGCCATCGCGAGTTACGCCGTGCGCTTTGGCCAGGGCCTTCAGATCCTCGTCGATGTTCCCTGGGTGGCCTCAATGGGCATCCACTTTCTGCTCGCCGCCGACGGCATCAGCCGCGTCCTCGTCCTTCTTACCGGCATCGCCGCCGTCGCCGGCGTCCTCTTCAGTTGGAACGTCGAACTCCGCACCAACCAGTTCTTCGCCTTCTATCTCCTCCTCATCGGCGGCGTCTACGGCGTCTTTCTCAGCTTCGATTTCTTTCTTCTCTTCGTCTTTTACGAAGTCGCCATCGTCCCCAAATACTTCCTCATCTCCATCTGGGGCTCCACGCGTCGCGAATACGGCGCCATGAAGCTCGTCCTCTACTCCTTCGTCGGCTCGGCAATGGTCCTCATCGGCCTGCTCGCTGCCTACGCTACGTCGGGCTCCCACTCCACGAGCCTCATCGCGCTCGCCCATGCCGGCCTGCCCGTCAGCTTCCAGATGTGGTGTTTCCCGCTGGTCTTCATCGGCTTCGCCATTCTCGCCGGCATGTGGCCGCTGCACACCTGGGCACCCACCGGCCACGTCGCCGCGCCCACCGCCGCCTCCATGCTGCTCGCCGGCGTGGTCATGAAGCTCGGCGCCTACGGTTGCCTGCGCGCCGGCATTGCGCTCTTCCCCCATGGCCTCGATCCCTGGGGATTCACCTTCCTCGGCCTCGCCTCCTGGCGCGATGTTTTCGCTCTC
This sequence comes from Acidobacteriaceae bacterium, assembly GCA_030040395.1. Classification (GTDB taxonomy): domain Bacteria; phylum Acidobacteriota; class Terriglobia; order Terriglobales; family Acidobacteriaceae; genus Telmatobacter. The sequence goes on along the minus strand of JASHTU010000163.1, from coordinate 348 downwards.
CTCGCCGTCATCGGCATCGTTTACGGCGCGCTTGTCGCCCTCGCCCAGTCCGACTTCAAATTCGTCATCGGCTACTCCAGCGTCAGCCACATGGGATTCGTGCTCCTCGGCCTCATGACCCTCAATCAAATCGGTCTCGACGGCGCGGTCTTGCAGATGTTCTCCCATGGCGTCATCGCCGGCCTGCTCTTCGCCATCGTCGGCCGCATCGTCTACGACCGCACCCACACCCGCCAATTCGCCGACCTCGAAACCATGCACCTGTCGCGCCGGCTCCCCTTTGCCGCCTGGGCTTTCGTCGTCGCCGGCATAGCCTCCATGGGCCTGCCCGGCTTCTCCGGCTTTATC
>JASHTU010000162.1 GCA_030040395.1 Acidobacteriaceae bacterium | reverse complement strand
TTGACGCACTGCCCGCCACAGCCTTCCACGGCCTCACAAGCAACTCCGCACAGCAGGCCGTGCTCGGCGCAGGCGCGCAGATCCAGAATCCGGTCGCCGATAGCCACGCCCAAGCGCGTGCGGCCCGCATGGCGGAACACGCCGTAGGGAAGGTTTTCCAGGGGAAAATCGCAGTCCGGATGATTGGCGGAGGCAACCCAGCTTCTTAGAGCCATCCCAGCGCCTCCAGGTCCCGCATCGGCTCCTCAAACGAACACGACCCGATTCCAGCAAAGAACTTCTGCCGCACCTCGCGCAATTCGTCCCCGTTCCAGCTGTTCTCCTGCCAAACAATCGCCTCCGGGGTCAGCTGCCACGCCCCCGGCCATTCCTCTTCCAGCGCTTCGCGCGCCTCTCCGGCTTCGCCTCCAAAATAGAGCACCGCCGCGGCGCAAGCCAGGTTTATAAAGCCGTGCATCACGGCCGTCGGGCTTTCCGGCGAATACGTCAATGGATGACGCGCGCGAATGGGGTGGTGCAGTCCCGCGGTGGCTTTGAACACCACCCGGCGGCGGACAATTTCGGCGAGCATTTCTGCGCTGGCCTGGGGAGAAGGGAACGCTCCGGCGGCAAGGCCGCCCATGCGGATTTTGATGCGCCCCTCCACTGCCGCGATTGCCTCCAGCGTCGCCGCCGAAACCCCGTTCACCGGAGTTTCAAAGTACGCCGTCAGTCCTGCGGGCAGGCGCTTGGCGATGGACTCGATTTCCGCCGGATCGGAGGTTTTGATTTCCACCGCTTCAATGGCGTAGCCCTTGTCAAGAAGCCGTCGCAGCTCGGTCCAATCAGCTTCAGGCGACGCGATGACGCTCAGCCGCAAGCCCCGGGCGTAGTCGCCCGCCGCGTCCCAAAGATACGGAAAGCGATCCAGATCGACGACGAACCGCCCCAATGCGCGACGGTGGGCGCTATGGCCGTACTCCAGATACTTTCGGGCGGCCGTGTGCATGTCCAGGCCGGCGGGCGGGTACAAGCCCGCGTAGTCGATCAGGCCCGCGAGCAGGCTGTCGATCGCGTTCATCGCCTCTTCGGCGCCGCCATGGCCTCCACCGTAAAGCGCTTCTTCAGACCCTGCCAGCACTCAAAGTACTCGTGCTGCAGGATGCGGGTGTTCATGGCGAACTCCGTGGGCCGCACCACAAGCTGCGTCTCGAACATGAAAGCCAGCGTGCCGGCAAGATACTGGGGCTTCAACTCCGCTCGGCTGGCGCGCTCGAAGGTTTCGGCATCCGGTCCGTGGCCCGCCATGCAATTGTGCAGGCTGGCCCCGCCGGGCACGAATCCCTCCGCCTTGGCGTCGTACGCGCCGAAAACCAGGCCCATGAATTCGTTCATCAGGTTGCGGTGAAACCACGGCGGCCTGAAGCTGTGCTCGGCCACCAGCCAGCGCGGAGGAAAAATGGCGAAATCGCAATTCGCCGTTCCGGCAATCGCCGAGGGCGAGCTCAGCACGGTGTAAATCGATGGGTCGGGGTGATCGAAAGAAACCGTGTTGATGCAGTTGAAGCGGGACAGATCGTATTTGTACGGCGCATAATTGCCGTGCCACGCCACCACGTCCAGCGGCGAGTGATCGATGCCCGCGCGCCACAGCCGGCCCTGGAACTTGGTCACCAGCGTAAACTCGCCGTCTTCATCTTCGAAGGCCGCCACCGGCGCCAGGAAGTCGCGCGCATTGGCCAATCCGTTCGCGCCGATCGGCCCCAGCTCCGGCAGCCGGAAGGCCAGCCCATAGTTCTCGCAGATGTATCCGCGCGCCTGGCGGTCGAGCAATTCCACGCGAAACTTGATCCCGCGTGGGATCACGCAAATCTCGCCCGGCGCCGCCTCCAGGATGCCCAGTTCGGTGGCGAAGCGCAGCGCGCCCAACTGCGGCACAATGAGCAGCTCGCCGTCGGCGTCGGCAAAAAACCGGTCGTGCATCGGGCTGTTGGCCGCGTAAAGATGAATCGCGATGCCTGTCTGCAAAGCCGGGTCGCCGGCCCCGCCCATCGTCACCACGCCGTCCACAAAGTCGGTCTCGCGCTCGGGCAGCGGCAAAGGATCCCAGCGCAGTTGATTCGGCGTCGGCGGCGCCTCCGTAAACGGCCCGCTGCGCATCAGCCCCGCCGGCATCTCCTCATACGGCCGGTGCGTCACCGACGGCCGGATGCGATACGTCCACGTGCGGCGATTCGCGGCGCGCGGCGCGGTGAAGGACGTGCCGCTGAACTGCTCGGTGTACAGTCCCAGCGGATGCTCCTGGGGCGCGTTCTGCCCCACCGGCAGCGCCCCGGCCACGGCCTCCGTAGCGAATTCATTGCCAAAGCCGGATTGATATGCAACCTCTCTGGCCATCGCTCTCCTCGCTCACAAGCGCCCTTGCCGCACTCGCCGCTCCGCTTCGTGCATCGCCTCGTACATCTCATCGAAGCTGCTCACGGCAAACAGCAGTTTGTGCAGCTCATCCACTTTTACGGGCGTGGCCAGCACCTCATCGAGCGTGAAATCGTGAATCGCGCAATGACCGCTCAT
>JASHTU010000161.1 GCA_030040395.1 Acidobacteriaceae bacterium | reverse complement strand
GCGACAACTACATTTCGCTCCTGCCTGCCGACCAGCGCACTGTCACCATCGCTTTCCCCGCCGGCCAGGCCCAGCCCCAAATCGCACTCCGCGGCTGGAACCTGGCGGCGCAAACCATCGCCGCCCAGTAAGCTTCGGAGAATCACAGCCCTCATGCCCGCCACGATGGGCCAATTTGACCGGGGGCTATGGCTGTGATTTCTGACCTTGCCTCGCAGCCAAAACGGAGCCAGACTTGAGCCGGGTTTTGGGGGTGACACATGAACCACCTGCTTCGACTGCTCCTAGTCGGAGGAGTTATCGCCTCCGCGGTCCTCATTGTCGCCGTGGGACTCGCCCGAAACGACGCCGACCTTCTGGCGCCGGCGAATTTGGTTCTGTTTCTGATTGGCGTGGCGCTCTACCTTTTGCCGACAGCTCTGGCCCTTTACCGGCACTGCAACTCGACGGCGGGGATCGTTGCAGTAAACATTCTCCTGGGATGGACAATCTTCGGATGGTTCGTCGCCATTGGTTGGGCGGCCGGCGGGAAAGTCCGCAGCCTGTCTCCCACCGTCGGCGCGCCGCCTAGTCCGGTCCTTCACGGGCGCTGACCACGGGCGTTGATGGCGGCGCAGCCTCTGCGCTGGGGCCTCGCGCCTGGAGGAGGAAATGCTGCGCCGGGCGTCCGAGGCGCAGCTATGCGCCATTCTCACGCGAAGAGATCGTCGATCTTTTGCCGCAGTGCGTTCAGTTCCTGCCGCAACTCGGCCACCGTGGCTTCCAGCCGCGCCAGGCGTTCGTCACTCGCTGAGCCGTCGGGCGCGGACGCGGCCTCCTGGGCCAAGGCAGCCACCGCCGATTCGACCGGCCCGGCGAGCAGGTGCGCGTAGCGCGACTCCTTCGTGCCCGGCTGCCGCGGCAGCATGGCCGCCAGCGGCGGTTCGCGCTCCATCAGCTTCTGCAAGCCGGCCAGTACCTCGGCAATCTCGTCGAAGCGGTGCATCCGCTCCGTACGCCCACGCAATTCGCCCGGAGTCTGCGGGCCACGCAACAGCAACACACAGATCAGCGCCGCCTCCGCGCGGGTGAAGTTGAACGCCTCGCCCAGCCAGTGCTCGTACTTGGTCACCCGCCCATCGGCTGAGCGCGCCCGTCCGGCGAGTTGCTTGTCTTCGAGTCCGCGCAACGTCAGCCGCACCTCGTCCTCATCCAGGTTCATCACCGGCTCGCGGTTCGAGCGCTGGTTGCAAGCATTCACCAGCGCGTTGAGCGACAGCGGATAATACTCCGGCGTGGTCGTTTCCTTTTCCATCAGGGCGCCTAACACGCGCGCCTGCGCCGGCGACAGCACAATCGGTCCAGTTAGCGTCATGGTTACGCGAGCTCCTCGGCCGCGGATGCGCGATGCCTTGTGAGCAGGTAGTACACCAGGGGCGTAATCACCAGGCTGAGCACCATGGAAATGGTCAACCCGCCGATGACCGCGATGGCCAGCGGCTGCAGCATCTGCGAGCCGGCCCCGATGGCGAAGGCCAGCGGCAACATACCGCAGACCGCGGCGATGGCCGTCATCACGATGGGGCGCAACCTGCGCTGCGCCGCGTTCAGCATGGCGTCGTGGGCCGAAAGGCCCTCGGCGCGGTAGCGCTCATCGGCGTCGAGCAGCAGGATGCCGTTTTTAGCCACGATGCCGATCACCATGATCAAGCCCATGAACGAGGCCACGTTGAAAGTGACGCCGGTGATGAGCAGGGCTATGATGACGCCCGAAATCGAAAGCACCGACGAGCTGAGAATCGCGGCCGGCGCCGGGAAGTTGCGAAACTCCGCCAGCAGCACGCCGAACACCAGCACCAGCGCCAGGAGCAGCACCCGGAGAAGGTCGTGGAACGACTGTTGCTGGACCTGGTAGGCGCCTCCGTACTCGACGCGCACCGTGGGTGGCAGATGCAGGCCCTCGACCGTCTGCCGGACCTTGGTCATCACCCCGCCCAGGTTCGATCCCTCGAGATCACCGGTCACCATCACCAACTGCTGCAGGTCCTCACGCAGAATCTCGTTCTGCGGGGGTAGTTGGGCAATGTCGGCCAACGTGCCCAGCGTCGCCGTGTGTCCGGTGGCGCTCGTGAACACCGTGTCTTCAATGGCCGCCAGCGAACTGCGATGATCGTCCGACAACCGGATGCGGATGGGGTATTCGCGCCCATTGGCAATCAGCGGATTGGTGGTAATGCCGTCCAGAATCGACGTGGCGTCGTCGGAGACTTCGGTGGGAGTAAACCCAAATCGGGAAGCCGCTACCGGATCCACCTGGAAATTCGTCGCCGGTCCGCTGACCGTGTTGTCGATCCCGTTCTCGACGTCCACCACGCCTGGGATCTTGCTGATGGCGTCACCCACGCGCGGCCCCAGTTGGTTCAGAAGCTTGGCGTCGTCAGAGAAAATCTTCACCTGGATGGCTTGGGGCGCGTTCGAAAGGTCGTTGATATTGTCCTGCAAAACCTGGGTCAGCTCGATGTCGAGCTCCGGCTCGGTGGCTTTCACCCGGCTGCGCACCTCGTCCATCACCTGCCACACAGAGCGGCTGCGGCTAGACTTCAGCTTCACGGTAAAGTCGCCGGTGTTGGCCTCAGTCACCGCGGCCAAGCCCAGTTGCAGCCCGGTGCGCCGCGAGGTGCTCTCGACCTCGGGAATCGAGTGCAGGATGCGGGTCACGTGTTCGAGCACGCGATTGGTCTCGCTCAGCGAGCTGCCCGCGGGCATGACGTAATCCAGGATGAAGCCGCCCTCGTCCATGTCCGGCAGCAGATTGGTGCCCAGCGCCTGGTATCCGGCCCAGGTCCCGATCACCAGCAGCAGGCAGATTCCTCCTGTCCAGAGCGGCTTCGCCAAAGCCCACTCCAGCACCCGGCGGTGTACGCGCAGGGCCCGGTCTATCGCGGGGCCTGGGCCTTCGCGCCGGTGGTGGTCGCGGTTTTCGCTGAGCAGCACATAGCTCAACCCCGGGGTCCAGGTAAGCGCCAGCACCAGCGAGGTCACCAGCGCCGCCGTCATCGTGACCGCCAGGGCGCGGAAAAAGGCGCCGGTCACGCCGCTCACCGAAATCAGCGGCAAAAACACCACTACCGGGGTAATCGTCGATCCCAGGAGCGGAACCGTCAGCTCGCGCAGAGCCTTGCGCACCGCCTCGCCGCGCCGCTCGCCGTGGTCGCGGTGCATCACGATGTTTTCCACCACCACGATGGCGTCGTCGATCAAAAGCCCGATGGCCGCGGCCAGCCCGCCCAGCGTCATCAGGTTGAAGCTCTCGCCGATTAACCAAAGTACGGCGATGGTTACCGCCAACGTCACTGGAATCACCAGCCCGGCAATGATCGACGAGGTCCAGTCGCGCAGGAAAAGAAAAAGAATGACGCAGGCCAGAATGAGGCCGATGAAGATGGCGTCGCGTACGCTCCCGATGGCGTCGCGCACCAGTTGCGACTGGTCGTAGAACAGTTGCAGCTTTACCCCGGGTGGCAACTTGCTCTCGA
>JASHTU010000160.1 GCA_030040395.1 Acidobacteriaceae bacterium | reverse complement strand
ATGAATATTCAGGCTCTGCATTTCTTCTCCAATAAGCAGCTATTAGCTATTAACCTTTAGCTCTCAGCCCAACTCGCGAACTCGCGACCGTTCGATTCAGCACGAAGGGCTAAGGCCTAAGAGCTAAAAGCTGACGGCTGCTGTTACACCACTTCCGGCGCCAGCGACGCAATCTTCAAAAACTTCTTCTCGCGCAGCTCGCGGGCCACGGGCCCGAAGACGCGCGTGCCCACCGGCTCGTGATCGTCGCCGATGACCACGGCCGCGTTCTCGTCGAAGCGGATATAGGTGCCGTCGCGCCGCCGCTGCTCCTTGCGCGTGCGCACGATGACCGCCTTCACCACCTTGCCCTTCTTCACGGCCCCGTCGGGCGAGGCTTCCTTCACCGCCGCGGTGACAATGTCGCCGAGCCTGGCCTTGACGCCCAACCCGCCGCCCAGAGGCAGAATCACCTGCAGCTTGCGCGCGCCGGAGTTATCGGCGACCGCGAGCATGGTTCTCATTTGCACAGCCATGGTTGCTTCTCCAAAAACAGCTATCAGCTTCTAGCTGCCAGCTCCTAGCTTCGCCTTGCTCCTGTCCACTTTCTTCGCCCCGGCAAAGACCGGCTAGAAGCCAGTAGCTAGAGGCGACCTTTTAGCTCACCGGCTCGTGCGCCGTATCTTCAATCTGGGCAAGCGTCGAGCGCCGGACGATCTCTTCGAGGTTCCACCGCTTGAGCTTGCTCAACGGGCGAGTTTCACGGATGCGCACCATATCGCCCAGCCGCGCCGAGCTCTGCTCGTCGTGCGCATAGAACTTCTTTGTGGAGCGCACGATCCGCTTGTACTTGGCGTGAGCCTTGCGCATCTCGACCGCGACCACGATGGTCTTCTGCATCTTGGTCGAAACCACCTGTCCGACCTTTTCATTGCGGCGCGAAACGGGCGACTGCGCTGCTTCCTGATTGACCGTCATTTACGGGCTCCCTTCTCTTTACCGCCGTTGGTTTCCTGGGCTTCGGGAGCCGCGGTGGAGTCGGAAATTTCGCCGTGGATGCCGAGCTCGCGCTCGCGGGCCACGGTCTTGATGCGCGCGATCTCCTTGCGCAACTGACGGAGCTTTTTAACGCCATCGTTCTGTCCCATGGCGACCTGAAAGCGCAGCCGGAAGAGTTGGTCGGATGTGGTCCGCTCCTGGTGCGCCAGCTCCGCGTCGCTCAAACTGCGAATCTTCTGGAGTTCCATTGTTTCTTAGCTCCTAGCCTTTAGCTATTAGCTTTTAGCTTGGTCCCGCGCATGCAGCCCGCTTGGTTGCAGCACGAAAAGCTAAAGGCTAAGAGCTAAAAGCTGTTGTCCTACTTGGCCGCGGCTACAACTTTCTCGGCGCCCGGCCGTTCGACGAACTTGGTCCTCAGGGGCAGCTTGTGGGCCGCCAGACGCATCGCTTCCGCGGCGACTTCCGGCGCCACGCCTTCCATTTCGAAGAGGATCTTGCCCGGACGCACCACCGCGACCCAGTGATCGAGCGCGCCCTTGCCCGAACCCATGCGGACCTCGGCCGGCTTCTTGGTGATCGGCTTGTCAGGAAACAGCCGCAGCCAGATCTTGCCGCCGCGCTTGACGAAGCGGGTCATGGCGATGCGGCTGACCTCGATCTGCCGGTCGGTAATGTACCCGCACTCCAGCACCTTCAGCCCGTATTCACCGAACGCCAACGCGGAGCCGCGCCAGGCCTTGCCGCGGCGCTTACCCTTCTGCTGTTTGCGAAACTTCACTTTCTTCGGCATCAACATAACGAAAAACCTCAGAACCAGTTCACAGTTCTTAGCTCGCAGTTCTCAGTTCTCTTGCATCACATCGCGGCAAGCGCCACTGTGAACTTCGAACTGTGAACTGCGAGCTGCCTTTAGAACACTCCCGTCGTCGCTGGCTGCTGTTGGCGGCGCTTCTGCTCGTAAATGTCACCGCGATAGATCCACGTTTTGACGCCGATTACGCCGTAAGTGGTGTTGGCTTCGGTAAAGCCGTAATCGACGTCGGCGCGGAGGGTGTGCAAGGGTAACCGGCCCTGCAGATACCACTCCGAGCGGGCAATCTCATTGCCGTTCAACCGGCCGGAAACCCGCACCTTGATGCCTTTGCAACCGAAGCGCAGCGCCGAGTCCACGCTCTTGCGCATGGCGCGGCGGAAGCTGACGCGCTTTTCGAGCTGCAAGGCGATGTTTTCGCTCACCAGTTGCGCGTCGAGCTCCGGCTTGTTCACCTCGATGATGTCGATAAAGACATCGCGGCTGGTGCGCTTGCCGAGCTCGGTTTTGAGCTTCTCGATCTCCGCGCCTTTGCGGCCGATCACGATGCCGGGGCGCGCGGTGCGGATCAAAAAGCGCAGCTTGTTTCCCGGCCGCTCGATCTCCACCGAACTGACGCCGGCGGCCTTAAGCTTTTCGCGTAGCTCGGCCTTAAGCTTCACGTCCTCGACGAGGAGTTTGTCGTACTCCCGCTCGGAAAACCAGCGCGAGCGCCACGGTTTGTTGATTCCCAACCGGAATCCGTAAGGATGGACTTTTTGTCCCATATGCTTCCTCTCAAAAGACTCTCTAGGCCTTCTTGCCGGCCTTCTTTTTCGCCGCCTTCGGCTCCGGCTCTTCCGCCCTGGTCACGAGGTTCTCCGCGGACGTGCGTTCGGCCACGGAAAGCACAATGTGCGTGAGCCGGCGCTGGTAGCGATAGGCGCGGCCCATGGGCGCCGGGCGAATGCGCTTCATGCGCGGCCCGTCGTTGGCCAGCGCCTGTTTCACGTAGAGGTTGTCCACGTCCAGGTCGAAACCCTCTTCGCCAGCCACGTACTTGGCGTTGTCCACCGCCGAAGTGAGCAGCTTGTGAATCACCGGGGCGATGCGCTTCTTGGTGAAGGCCGCCGTATCCAGCGCCTCCTGCACGCCTCGTCCCCGGATCAGATCCAACACCAGCCGCGCCTTTTGCGGCGAGACGTGCTGGTACCGCGCCGACGCCCGAAATTCTCTTGTCTCCACTGCCATCTCTCTGGTTCCTCAACTGAAGCTTCTAGCTGCCAGCTTCTAGCTCTTCCGTACTCGAGCCAACATGCTGCACGTCACGAATCGCCCCTTCTTAAAACCCCGCTGTCCGTTCCCCCTCCATCATGCTAGAGGCTGGAAACTAGAAGCTAGAAGCTGCTTCTAGCGCGGCTTAGCCACGGTCTCCGTCGCCGCCTTCGACCCGCCGGTGTGTCCTTTAAAGCTGCGGGTGGGCGCAAACTCACCCAGCTTGTGACCCACCATGTTCTCGGTGACGTACACCGGAACGAACTTCTTGCCATTGTGGACGGCGATGGTATGACCCACAAACTCGGGAAAAATCGTCGAGCGCCGCGCCCAGGTCTTGACCACCTTCTTCTCATTGGCCTGGTTCAGCGCGTCGATCTTCACACTCAAGTGCGCATCCACAAACGGCCCCTTTTTTGTCGAACGTGCCATAAAAACAGCTCCTAGCTTTTTGCTTTTGGCTCTTAGCTTTTAGTCCCATCTTGCTCAAGCTAACTGCCCAGTTATTGCCTCAATTCTTCATTCGCGGCCATTTAGCTAGAAGCTAGATGCTAAAGGCTGCCTTTCTACTTCGTTCTGCGGGCGACAATAAACGTGTCGGTCCGCTTGTTGTTGCGCGTTTTGTAGCCGCGTGTCGGCTGTCCCCACGGCGTCACCGGATGGCGTCCGCCCGAGGTTTTGCCCTCGCCGCCGCCATGCGGGTGGTCCACGGGGTTCATGGTCACGCCGCGGTTGGTGGGCCGGATGCCCATCCAGCGCCTGCGCCCCGCCTTACCTATGGAGACATTCTCATGATCGGTGTTGCCCACCTGGCCGATGGTCGCCATGCACTCGGCAAGCACTTTTCGCGTCTCACCCGAGGGCAATTTGAGCAGGGCGTAGTCACCTTCCTTGGCCACCAGTTGCGCCTGCGCGCCCGCCGAGCGCGCCATTTGCGCGCCCTTGCCCGGCCTCAGCTCGATGGCGTGCACCGTGGTGCCGGCGGGAATGTTCTTGAGCGGCAAGGCATTGCCAACCAGGATGTCGGCTTCCGGCCCCGAGGTCACGGTGGCGCCCACCTTGAGGCCCACCGGCTGCAGGATGTAACGCTTCTCGCCGTCCGCGTAGTGCACCAGGGCGATCCGCGCCGAGCGATTGGGATCGTACTCGATGGTCGCCACTTTGCCCGGCACGCCGGCCTTGTCGCGCTTGAAGTCGATGAGGCGGATCTTCTGCTTGTGGCCGCCGCCGTGGTGGCGGATGGTCAGATCGCCCGAATTGCGCCGTCCGCCGGTGCGCTTGCGCGTCACCAGCAGCGGCTTGTGCGGCGCATCCGTGGTCAGATCGTCGTTGACCAGCGAGGTTTGAAACCGCAGCGTCGAGGTCATCGGTCGGTATGTTTTGATTGCCATCGTCGTTTTCCTTAACGAGCTTCCAGCTGCTGGCTTCTAGCCCCTAACTCGTCCTGCTCCAGCAAACTTTTGCGACTTACGCAACAAGCTCAAAACTTCCATTCTCGCGCTCAAAAGCCAGCAGCCAGGAGCTAGTAGCCAGAAGCTGCTCTTACAGATTGCTCACGTACTCGGGCAGCTTTTCCCCGGCCTTTAACCGCACATAGACCTTTTTCCAATCCGGCCGGTAGCCGGCGTATCTGCCTCGGCGGCGCTCCTTGCCGATGAAGTTGGCGGTGCGCACCGCGGCCACCTTCACCTTGAACAGCGTCTCCACGGCTTCCTTGACCTCGGTCTTGGTGGCGTCCGGCGCCACATCGAAGACCAACGTGCCTTCAGTCTCCTTGACGCCCAGGCCTTTTTCGGTAATTACCGGCCGGCGGAGGATGGTGTAGAGTCTTGACATTACGCGGCCTCCTTTTCGGCGTCGGGCTTCTCCGGAGCGGACTTGCGTTTCGAAACGGACTTCTGGAGAGCTTCGGCGAGCTGCTCAATGGCGGGGCGCGAGAAGATGGCCCGCTCATAGCGCAGCAAGTCGTAGGGGTGCACCTCGTTATTCAGCATCAGCTCCACGCCCTGAAGATTGCGCGCGCCAAGCACCAAAGCCTGGGTCAAGGTTTTGCCATTCTCGACCAGCAGCACCGTGCGCGTAACGCCGAGCTTGTTCAGCGCGGTGTAGTAAAGCTTGGTCTTGCCTTCCTTGATCTCGAGCGAATCGACCACCGTCAGCTTGCCGTCGGCCAGTTTGGCGGCCAGCGCCGAGCGTAACGCGCCCAGCAGCTTTTTGTGGGGGAAAGGATACTCATAGCTGCGCGGCTGCGGCCCGTGCACCGTGCCGCCGTGGCGCCATAAGGGCGAGCGCACCGAGCCGACGCGCGCGCGGCCCGTCCCCTTCTGCTTCCAAAGCTTTTTGCCCGAACCGGCCACCAGCTTGCGGTTCTTGGTGGCGTGCGTGCCCTGGCGCAGCGCGGCGCGGTAGTGCTTCACTGCTTCCCACAGCAGAGCCTCGTTCACCTGCTCGGGCCCGAAGATCGCGTCGGAGAGCTCCATCGAGCCCACCTTTTCGCCGTTCAAATTCAGTACGTCAATGTTTGCCATCGTCTTTTCCGCCAGCTACTCGCCACTAGCTTCCAGCTACTAGCTCTTCCGTTCCTAAGCTCATCAGCAGATCGCGCTGACCATTCATCGTTCAACCAACGCCGCCCGCTTCGCCGCCATCGAATTAGAAGCTAGGAGCTAGGAGCCGCCTACTTCCTCTTCATTGCCGCCTTCTTCGCCGCCTTCAGCGGATCGACCGTGCCCGCGCCGGCAAAACCGCGACGTTCGCGCGGGGGAGCCTTGGCTTTCGAAATCAGCACGTAGCCCTGGCGCGGACCCGGCACGGCACCTTCAACCATCAGCAGGTTCTCATCGAGGTCGATGCCGCGGATGCGGAGGTTGCGCACCGTCACCTGGTCGGTCCCGAGATGGCCCGGCATGCGCTGGCCGGGAAACACGCGCGAGGGAAAACTCGAAGCGCCGATCGAGCCTTGCACCTGAAACATGTGCCCGTGGGACTTGGGGCCGCCGCCGAAATGATGCCGCCGCACTACGCCCGCAAATCCGCGCCCCT
>JASHTU010000159.1 GCA_030040395.1 Acidobacteriaceae bacterium | reverse complement strand
ACCGAGATGACCACTGCCGCCTCCGCAGTCGTTCCCGAGCCGGTGAGCGTGACACCGCAGTTGCTGGCTCAACACAGCATCACGGCGGAGGAATATAGCCTTATCCTTACTGCTCTCGGCCGCGTTCCATCCCTTACAGAACTCGGCATTTACTCCGTCATGTGGAGCGAGCACTGCTCCTACAAATCCAGCCGCGTCCACCTCCGGCGCCTGCCCACCAGGAGCGACCGCGTCGTCCAGGGTCCCGGTGAGAATGCCGGCATCATCGACGTCGGCGACGGCTGGGCCTGCGCCTTCAAAATCGAGTCGCACAACCACCCCAGCTACATCGAGCCCTATCAGGGCGCGGCTACCGGCGTGGGCGGCATCTTGCGTGACATCTTCACCATGGGCGCGCGTCCGCTCGCGGTCATGGATTCGCTCCGCTTTGGCCCCATTACAGGCGCGGGACCTTCCGCCTTCGGCGCGGATTCCGCGGAGCCATCCGCGGCTAAGGGCGCAAGCGATGCCGACCTCCGCGCCATTGTCCACAAAAACCACACCATCCTCGAAGGCGTAGTCGGCGGCATCGCCGGATACGGCAACTGCTTCGGCGTGCCCAACCTCGGCGGCGAAACGAAATTCGAGCCCTGCTACAGCGGCAACCCGCTCGTCAACGCCTTTGCCCTCGGCCTGGTGCGCACAGACGAAATCTTCTACGCCAAGGCCAGCGGCGCGGGCAATCCCGTGATTTACGTCGGCGCCAAAACCGGCCGCGACGGCATTCACGGCGCCACCATGGCCAGCGAAGAGTTCAAGGAAGGCTCTGAGCAAAAGCGCCCCAACGTCCAGGTCGGCGACCCATTCATGGAAAAGCTGCTTCTCGAAGCCTGCCTTGAAGCCATGAAAACGGGCGCCATCGTCGGCATTCAGGATATGGGCGCCGCCGGCCTCACCTGCTCCACCTGCGAGATGGGCGCGCGCGGCGGCGTGGGCCTCGATGTCGAGCTCGACCGCGTTCCGCAGCGCGAAACCGGCATGAGCGCCTATGAGATCATGCTTTCCGAAAGCCAGGAGCGCATGTTGCTGGTGGCCGAAAAAGGCCGCGAAGACGAAGTGTTGCGCGTCTTCGCCAAGTGGGGCCTCGATGCTGTCATTGTCGGCGCAGTCGAGCCCGAGCCGCGCCTGCGTATTCGCCATCACGGCGTGCTCGTCGCCGATATTCCCAACCGCTCGCTCACTGACGACGCGCCCCTCTACCACCGCCCCATCGGCGAGTGGAAGGCTCCCGTTCCCGAGGAGCCGCCCGATCCAATCTTGCCGAAACTCGGCCAGGATCACGACTTCACCGCTGAACTCAAGATGCTGCTGGCCAGCCCCAACGTCTGCTCCAAGCGTTGGATTCACGAACAGTACGACTCCGTGGTGCAGACCAATACCGTGCTCGGCCCCGGCGGCGAGGCCGGCGTTATGCGCATCAAGGGAACAAGAAAAGCCGGGGATGAGCGAACCAGGGAACAACAGCCCAAGGTGGCCGGCGAGCGCGGTCTCGCCATGGCCCTCGACGGCTCTGGCCGCTGGTGTTATCTCCATCCCAAGCTCGGCGCCATGCACGCCGTCGCCGAAGCCGCGCGCAAAGTGGCGTGCACCGGGGCCACGCCCGTAGCCGCCACCAACTGCCTCAACTTCGGCAACCCCGAGAAGCCCGAAATCATGGCCCAGCTTTCCTCGGCCATCGATGGCATTGCCGAAGCCTGCACCGCGCTTTCCACGCCTATCACCGGCGGCAATGTTTCTCTCTATAACGAAACTCGCGGCGAAGCCATTTATCCCACGCCGGTCTTAGGCGTCGTCGGCATTCTCGACGACGTCACCAAAGCCGTTCCCGCCCATTTCCAGCGCGCCGGCGAAACCATTGTGCTTCTCTGGCCCATCCCCCGCGGTCAACAGCCTGAACCCAACCTCGACGTTCCGCTTACTCCTCTGCCCATCAGCCAATATCCTCTGCCCGCCCTGGAACGTGAGCCGCGCAATCGGGAGGAAGCGGATGCGACCGAAGCTGAGGCGAGAGACGAAATGATCGCCTTCGGCTCCTCGGAATATGCGAAGGTGATTCTGGGCGGACTCTGGGGCCAGCCGCCAGCCCTCGACCTCGACGCTGAAGCCGCCTTGCATAAACTGCTCGCCGACCTTGCCTGGCGCCGTCTTGTCACCTCCGCCCGCGACATCTCCGACGGCGGCATCGCTGTCGCTCTCGCCCAGGCCGCATTCCCGCGCGGCATCGGCGCAACCATTGACCAGGATCCCTCGCTCCTGGCGCATCCGCTCTTCGGCCTCTTTGCCGAGCCCGCCACAACCGTCATCGTCACCGCCGCTCACGGCCACGTCTCCGAAATTGAAAAACTGGCTGGCGAATTCGGCTTCTTCGTTGCCCGCATCGGAACCACGGGCGGCAGCCGCCTTAAAATTTCCGTCGATCGCGAGCCCTTCATTTCCGCCCCTCTGGAAGATCTGCGCAAGCCTTGGGCCGAAGCCCTCGAATTCCTCCTCCACGGGGAGGTCCTCGCATGATCCGCCGGCTCTATCAGGGGGTCTCCTGCGTCGCCGACGAAACCGATCAACTCCGCGCCGCCTCGGCCTCGTCATCCTTAGTCCCTAGTCCCTATGTCCCTCAGTCCCTGCAGAGCATCGCGGACGGCGATGCTCTGCACGAAGAATGCGGCGTCGTCGCCGTCTACGGCCATCCCGACGCCGCCCGCCAAGCCTACCTGGGCCTCTACGCCCTTCAGCACCGTGGCCAGGAGTCGGCCGGCATCGCCACCGCCGACGGCCAGCGCCTCGCCAACATCAAGGGCATGGGCCTGGTTTCGGAAATCTTCACTGACGACGTTCTCGCCAAGCTCCCCGGCTCCATGGCCATTGGCCACACGCGCTACTCCACAACCGGCGACTCCGCCCTC
>JASHTU010000158.1 GCA_030040395.1 Acidobacteriaceae bacterium | reverse complement strand
GGCGAACTCCGCTGCGAAATTCCGCTGATCATTTCGAATCACCGCAAGGTCGAAAGCCTGGCCGCCTTTTACGGGGTTCGGTTCGAATATGTGCCAATGACGGTGGGGACGCGCGAAACGGCTGAGCGGCAGCAACTGGAACTGCTGGAGAAACATGAAATCGAGTTGGTTGTGCTGGCGCGCTACATGCAGATTCTTTCTGCGGACTTCGTGGCCCGGTATCCGGCGGCGATCATCAACGTACATCACTCATTTTTGCCGGCATTCACCGGCGCCCGGCCCTACCATGCCGCCCACGCCCGCGGCGTGAAGCTGATCGGAGCTACCAGCCACTACGTCACCGAGGCGCTTGACGACGGGCCGATAATCGAACAGGACGTGGCGCGCATCTCGCACCGCGACCAGGTGGAAGACCTCGCGGCGCGGGGCCGCGACCTGGAACGGATGGTGCTTTGGCGCGCGGTGCGCTGGCGGCTGGACCAGCGCATTCTCTGTTATGGGAACAAGACGGTGGTGTTTGACTGACGGGGAAGAATGGTGAACAAGATGAATCGTCGCGAAATGTGTGTGGCTCTTTCCTCTCTGGCCGTGCTGGGCGCTTTGGCATTGGAGGCGGAGGCCGAAGGCGCGGGTGATCAAAACAGCGAACCTGTGCTCGCGCGCTCCGAGGTCTTCAGATACGATCAGCTTCCGGTAACCCATTTGGCTAATGGCGGGACAATGCGCAAGGTGATTTCCGGGGTTCTGGTGACGGGCGAAACCATTGAGGTTCACGAGTCCATGCTGCCTCCGGGAAAGATGCCTCATCCGCCGCACCGGCACAGAAACTCGGAGCTTCTCTTTATCCGCGAAGGAAACCTGGAGTTCTTAAATAACGGGAAGCCGGAGCCGGTGGGACCGGGAGGAGTGGCGTTTGCCGCGTCCGATGTGCTGCACGGATTGAAAAATGTGGGCGACACTCCCGCAACCTACTTTGTCATTGCCGTTGGGCGGGCAACGGCCTAGCATCTACTTGCGTAAACAAGACGGTATGCCTCTTGCATAAACAAGACAGTATGCCTTAGTTGCATTCATGAACGCGGGTAGACACCAGATCCCCGAAGCATAAGAAACCTCGGGCTTCTGGCTCCTAGCATGAGAACGGAGGCCCGAATCGCCCAAACGCAGCGCAGGATTGCTGATGTATCGCCGCGGCCAACGTGGGCTGGAGGTATTCCTGGTGCATCCAGGCGGTCCTTTGTGGGCAAACAAGGATCGCGGCGCGTGGTCCATCCCGAAGGGAGAATACGGTGAGGACGAGGAACCGCTGGAGGCGGCTCGACGCGAGTTCAAGGAAGAAACAGGATTCGATTTGACCGGCGGCGACTTTCTTCCCTTGGGCGCCATCCGGCAAGCCGGTGGGAAGATTGTTTCGGTGTGGGCGCACGAGGGCGATTACGACCCGAGGAGTCTGACCAGCAATCTTTGCAAAATCGAATGGCCGCCGCGCTCCGGCCGCAGGATCGAGATTCCTGAAGTGGACCGCGGCGACTGGTTCACGATCCGCGAAGCGCGGGATCGGATTCTGGCCAGCCAACAGCCCGTTCTCATCAGCATGGTGCAGGCGCTGGAACGAGGGTGCTGATGGAGCTGTTTTTGGCGCTGGGTGGCGTAAGGCCGGCCAAGGCAATTCTGTTCACCAACTTTCGCCTTTTCGGGACCACGCACCTCGCGATTCTGGGTGCGGTGCTGGTTTTCGCCGCCGTCCTCACCATTCTCCAGCGCCGGTTGGGGCTTGGATTCCGGTGGCTGCGCATCGGCCTGGGATCGATGCTTGTTCTGGATACGGGGCTCTGGTATGCCTACAACGCCTCACTCGGACAACTGACCTTTCCGGACCATCTTCCGCTGGAGCTTTGCGACGCAACGCTGTTTTTGACTATCGTCGCGCTGCTGACCCTCAGCCCGACGGTTTTCGACCTGGCCTACTACGGCGCCTTGGGAGGAACTTCGATGGCGCTGCTCACGCCGAACCTCTGGGAACGGTTTCCATCGCTCTCCACAGTTCAGTTTTTCCTGGTTCACGGGCTGGTGGTGGCCGCGGTTCTTTACCTGGTTTGCTCGAGCCTGACGCGGCCCCGTGCCGGCTCAGTGGCGCGGGCGCTCGTGGCGCTGAATCTCTTCGCCGCTTTTGACGCAATCTTCGATTGGATTTTCAAAACCAATTACATGTACCTGGCCGCCAAGCCCGAAAATGCCTCGTTGCTTAGTTTACTGGGGCCGTGGCCGGTCTATATTTTGGCCTCAGAAGGCGTGGCCCTGGTCCTGTTCCTGCTGCTTTATCTGCCGTTTTGGCCGCGGGGGTCGAAGCCCATACGGCGGAAGGAAAGACATGGAGATTGAGCTTGCAAGCCGGATGCACCGGAGAGCGGTTGGACGCTGAATGAGATCGATGGCGCGACGCGGATTTTGATTCCTGGGGAGTTGGCCCACTTTCACGGGGTGGCGAGTTGGCAAAATGGCAGTCCGGCAGCGCGAAGTTCATGCCGCCCGGTTTTCGTCGCCGAGGGTGAGCCGCAGGATTCGCCTGAACACTCCCCTTGGTGCGATGTGCAAGTGTTTGAAAATAAAGGGAGAGCTTTTGGCGATTCGCGCAAGTGTTTAAAAACAGGCAGCTTATCGTTGCGTTTGGACGTGAGTGTTTGAAAATAGTTGGCTTGCTGGTTGGGTGGCGGTGCGCTGGCGGCCGATTCCGGGTCTGCACCAACGGCCGGCTCCGACGTGGCGCTTGCAGTCAATTCCGGGGAGGGGTGTGCGACCGGTTCGGACTTTGGGCACGCGGTTCGTTCCGGCATGGCGCTGGCGGTTATTCTGGAGACGGTTTTTGCCCGGCGGGCAGGCGCGGGGTCGACGGCTAACGCCATGCCATCGTCGTCGTAGGTGACTTCGCGCACCGCGTCATCGGGATGGAAGTCGTAGAACTCCAGATCCTTCTTCTGGTGGAGGGTCTTGAGGCAGGTTTGGATAAGGTGGGTGAGGGCGCTGAGCTGGCGATGGTCGATGCGGCCTTGGGCGAAGGCTTCGGCGATGGCGTTGAGGTTGGCGAGGACGGAAGTGTGGTCGTCCATGTAGACGAGGTCGATCAGGGGGCCGGGGGAATCGGGGTCGGAGGGTGTGAGCTTACGTTGAGCCTGGCGCTTGCGGTGCTGGTGTTGGAAACAGAGGTCGTGGCCAGTGAGGGCGGGCATGGCGCAGCGCGCGCCATTGATGCGGGTGTAGCGACAGCGGGATTCCATGGAGTTCTCCCAACGCTATTAAGCGTAGCGGAGAAGGGGGAAATGGGCAGCAAGGGA
>JASHTU010000157.1 GCA_030040395.1 Acidobacteriaceae bacterium | reverse complement strand
GGATTGCGCGGATCGAGCGCGAGTTATGCGGCGCAAATCTGGGGAGTGAACGGAAACAAATACAACCACGTCGCCGACCTATGGCCGCTCAATAAACAAGGTGAAATGATCTTCGGCGTGAAGATCGAAGACACTTACTGTGACCAGGACGTGGACAAAACCATCGCGCTGCCCGGCATCTCGATGGCGGAGTGGGGACCCGGGGACCACAGTTTTTGGCTCTATGGCCTCGAGATCATGCCCGAAGACCGCGCGATACCCTTCGACGAGACTCTGGTGCGGCCGGAGATGCTCAAAGCACACGCGAACGTGCGCGAACTTTGCAAGAAGAACCATGTCATGTTTCTGAACGGGGGAAGTCCTGACCCCAACAGCCCGGCCTATGTAATCACCGCGATCAAGGAGGGCTCGATGGTGCTGGAGGGGCCAGAGGCGGCGGCCATCATCGGCCGCGAGTACACCAAGCGCAAAATGCCCGTGTAAGCAGACTTCCGGGCCTAAACCAACAACTGGCGGCGCATGCCATAGGGTGCGCCGCCGGTTTTTTTGCGCTTCAAAGATCGGGATCTTGAGTGCAGCGTTTGTGAACTGCTTTGGCCCCAGCGCGTGGTGGTGCGATGACCGCGCCCCGAAACTTCTCCTCAAAACGCCGTTGACCGGCGTGTTTGGCGGGGCGTATACTTCGCCCATTGTTTTTCACAACAACTCTTGCAGGCGCAGCTTCGTTCCGCTTAAACGAATGAGTAGAGGTGAATGCGGAGGCCTGCGCGGCGATGAACAAGGGTCGCCATTGGCGCGTGAAATGGCGCAGTCAATCACACCAGAAAGTGGAAAGAGCCAAGCCCAGCTTGGAGAGGGATTGGAAATATGCCGGAGAACAGGAAGCCCAATTTCAGCCGCCGCAGCGTGATCAAGTCGTCGTTGGCGATGATGGCCGGGGGCGCACTAGCGCGGGCCGCCGAGGCCGCGGCCGCGGAGACAGAGCCCGCCATCAAGAACGTCAACGCCAACTCCAGCCCGTCCACTTTGAAGATCACCGACATGCGCTATGCGGTGGTAGTGAAGCCGGGGCCGAGCCCGTGCGTCATCATCCGCATCGACACCAACCAGGGCGTCTACGGATTGGGCGAGGTGCGCGATATCGCCGGCCCGCAGTACGCGCTGGTGCTCAAGAGCCGGTTGCTGGGTGAGAACCCTCTGCGCATCGATTACCTCTTCCAGAAAATTGCGCAGTTCGGCGGCAACGCGCGACAGGCAGGCGGCGTGTGCGCGGTGGAAATGGCGCTGTGGGACATCGCCGGCAAAGTGTACAACATTCCCGTCTACCAAATGCTGGGCGGCAAATGGCGCGACGCCATTCGCATCTACGCCGACACCACCGAGTCGATGGACCCGGCTGAATATGGGAAGCGCGCCAAAGAGCGCAAGGCGATGGGCCTGACGTGGATGAAGATGGACCTGGGCATCAACGTGTTGGAAGGCATGCCGGGCACGGTGATGCAGCCGGCGGGCATGAACAATTGGGAAAAATACGCGCAGCCGAATGTTTTCATCGCCACTGAGGTCACCGACAAGGGCATTGATCGGCTCTGCGAGTATGTTGCCGCGGTGCGCGACAACATCGGCTACGACATGCCTCTCTCGATGGACCACCTGGGCCACATCGGCGTGAAGTCTGTCATCCGGCTGGGCAAAGCGTATGAAAAGTACAACCTGGAGTGGATGGAGGACGTGATTCCGTGGTTCTACACCGACCTTCTGAAGGAAATCACGACGGAGAGCCCCACGCCCACACTCACCGGCGAGGACATCTACCGGATTGAGGACTTCGAGAAGCTGTGCAGCGAACATGCGGTGGACAAGATTCATCCCGACCTCGCCACTTCAGGCGGCATTCTGCAGACCCACCGCATCGGCAACATGGCCTTTGGCTATGGCGTGCCCATGGCCATGCATTTTGCCGGGACGCCGGTGAGTTGCATGGCCAATGTCCACTGCGCGGCGGCGACGCGGAACTTTTTGGCTCTCGAAAACCACTCTCTCGACGTGCCGTGGTGGCAGGATTTGGCCGCCGAAGTTGAAAAGCCGATCATCAACCAGGGCTACATCAAAGTTCCCGACGCGCCCGGATTGGGAGTGACGTTGAACGACGACGAAGTGCGGAAGCACTTGAAGCCGGGCACTGAGTACTTTGCGGCCACGCCGGAGTGGAACGAGGTGCAGTCCTGGGACGATGCACTGTTCAGCTGAAGGATTCCGGGGCGCAGGATTTCTGCCCCGGATGTTTTTGCCCCGGGCAGCCGCATCGTGGCGGCGCTTATACGCGGAGGGTGCGGACACCCAGTCGCTCAAAGGGGGCGAGAGTCTCGTCGCTCACCGCGCTGCTGGTGATTAGCATGGAGATTTCGTTAGCGGGGCAGATGAACGCCGGGCTCACCTTGCCGAGTTTGCTGATGTCGGTGACGACAATCGCTTCCTTGGCCTGTTTGAGCATCTTGCGGATCACCAACGCCTCTTCGGTTTCGAGGGT
>JASHTU010000156.1 GCA_030040395.1 Acidobacteriaceae bacterium | reverse complement strand
TGAGATCGCGTCCTTCAGCCGGGGGGATGTGAAGAAGCTTTGCGAAACCGAAGAACAGCTAAAACGCGTGGAAAACTGGGAGCAGAGAATCTATCTCTACGGAAACGTCGCCTACCGGGATCTTGGAGCGCCCGACGCTACGCCGGCGCACGAAAGCGCGTGGTGCTTCTGGTACATCCACGGGCGACAGAAAAGCGGCATGGTAACGGCCAGCCCTCCCGCGTACCATCGCCACACATAAAGCTGGTGATGAACTTTGGCGCGCGCCCAGACGGGTCACCAGGTTTTCTTAATCAAAGTGTCCACAGCAAATCCGCCGTTCGGGTCCCGCGTGGCGCTGATGGCGACCCGCGGCGATATCTGGTACTGACCCTGAATGGTCTGGTCCTGGGTTGTCGCCACGTTGGTGGTGAAGGTAATAAAAAGATTTCCCGTAACGCGCTGTTGAATCGTAATATTCGCGCCCGGCGGACCCTGTTCACTGTTGCCCGAGAGAACAGGATTGATGGAGAGCTGCGAGATGCCCGCCACCTTGGCGATGCGGCTGGTCACCTGACTCGAAACCTGCGAAGCCACCAGCGATTCAGCCGCTTGACTTGCGGGCGTGGGGTTATTGGCGGCGGCCTCGCTCGTCTGGCCAAACGCCAACAAATGGATAATGTCCGCGGGCGGCAGAGAAGGATTCGAGCTGTACTCGCTCCGCATCTGATCCACGGGTCCGTTGAAGCGGAGATTGATGTCGTACTGCTGAATGGTGGTGGTCAGGGTGACGTTCAGCACCGGTTCGGTGCGCGTCGGATTGACAAATTGCACCGTGCCGCCGGTCAGAACAAAGCGGTCGCCGTTCAGGATGACATCGCCCCCGGTAAGATTGACGCGGCCCAGGATGACCGGCTGCGCCGCCGTGCCGCGCGCCTGAATATTCGCCGAGCCATCGACGCTCAGCTCGCGGCTGACGAGATTGATGCTATTCGTTGAATGGACGGCGATATTCAGCTTGAGGTATTGGCTGAAGCCCTGCGAGGGCGGAGTCGCTACGCCGCTGGACAGCGCGCCGATGAAACTGGTCAGATCGAAGCCGGGTGTGAACGAGATATTGGCCAGATCGACCGAACCCTCCAGAACCGCATCGGTCGTGGCCCCATTGAAGCGAAGATTGGCGTCCACATTCTCACGCAAACCCTGAGGATAGAGAATGCGAACGTCCTTGGCGGAAAGGCCGAGATCGAAGCGAAGCCTCGGCCGGTAATCGACTCCGCCCGACGCGGTCACGGTCCCGCCGCCGATGGAGCCCTCGAACTTGGAAATATAGAGCCGATTGGTGGAGAGCTTCAGGACGCCGTTTCCATTCTGCAGCCCGACCGGCAAGTCAGCCGGCGTAAAGCTGGCGTTGATAAGGTCAATCTCGCCGCCCAGGTTGCCTTGGGTGATGGGGCCATGGGAATCGATGTTGATTAGAACTTGTCCCGAGCTGCGCACTTCGGGATCGAATAACTGCGCAATCTGAAGATTGACCGAGCCGTGGACCATAAGGGACATCGGCGCGCTCGCAGCCACGGGAATATTCGCCTGCAGGCGTAACTCGGTGTCTGTGCCGCGGATCTCCGCCGGCTGAAGACTGAAGACTTGGTTCCTATAATCGCCCTGGATGGGCGATGCGGCCGCAAGGCGAACCGCGCCATACGCCACCTGGAGAACCGGGATCGTGACGTGGGCCTGGAGCAGTTTCTTCTCCTTAAGCGGGCCTTGGATCGTGGCGTGAACCTGAGTTTGGCCGGTCAGGTTCGACGCCTCGCCGGGAGAATAGAACGCCAGCAGAGGTTGCAACTGAATCACGTTGGTGTCGAGCGACGCGTCGACGCGATAGTCGCCGGTCAGATCAACCTTGGCCTTGGCCTGAATCGAGGTGTTGAGCGCCGTGGACTCGAGAGCCGCGTCCGCGACATGATTGGCAAGCTTCATTTGCAGCTTTAGCCCGGTTATGGTCTGCTCTCCAACGCTCAGCGAGGGAACCTGAACCGCGGCGTTCAATTGCGGATTGCTGAATTTACCCTGGCCTGAGGCGTTGAGCGCCAGCACCCCTGAAGCTTTGACGCCGCGCGTTTTCAAGAGCCGCAACTGGCCGATTTGGACGCCGCTTGAGGTAAGTTGCGCTGTGTAAGTTTTTTGCTTTGGCTGCAGAGTAACATTGGCCTTCAGGCTGCCTGACAAAAGCTGCACCAATAAGTCGGCTTTCACCTGGTCGCCGGCAGCGGAAAAGTTGACTTTCGCCGATTGAATGGGCTGACCATACGCGGTGAGCCCAGTCAACGTCACCGCGCCGCCGCCATCGGGGTTCAACGCGCTGCCATGAACATGGATGTTGGCGTTCAGGTTTCCCGTGACCGGCATCGTCTCGCCGGAAAGCCGGGCAAGTTCTGCCACCTGGATGCGCGACGCCGTAAGTTCAATTTGGAAATGGCTCGACTGAGAAAAATTCCAATTTGTCAGGCCGGCGCTTGCGTTGAAGGCGATTCGGCCTTGCGAAACCGGCTCAAGTTCGGCTTGTCGAAGGCTGACGCCGCTGGGGCTGGCCTCGACGGCCGCGCGCAGGACCTTCCAGGACGTTCCCTCGACGCCAAGATTTTCGGCCGTAAGCTGACCGGAAACGCGCGGCGCCAGCGTCGATCCCTGCACCGTTCCTTGAAATGAAGCGGCGCCCGTCAGCGCCAGCGGCGAACTTGTGGACGCTGCGGGACGAAAGGCGTTCACCATCGCCGCTAATTCGCTCAAGTCATTCGCCTGGAAATGGACGGCCAGGCTGGAACGTTTACCCACCGTTCCATTGAAGTCCAGATTGGTTTGTGAGGTGCGAAGATAGCTATTCGCCAGGTCCAGCGTGCGGTTGCCATTGGAGTAGACTGCGTGAATCGCCGCGTCCACTGCAATCGCCGGCGGATTTTGAGCTCCATTGGCGGCGTTCACGGGCGCAAGCCGCGCGCCTTCGACGGTTGAAGCTCTTGTCAGCTTCCCGTTGACAGTGGCGTCTACGCGAGCTACAAGGCTGCTGAGCGTTTCTCCCCAGGAGGCGTCGGCGGTCGCATTCAGGGCTCCTGACACCGCGACGGCGCGCATCGGCGCGGACGGCGCCATGGTCCGCTGCAGGGCCGCGAGGGAGATGCCACGCAGAGCCGCATCGAAGTGGGAATGCGTATCGCCGCCGAGGTCCTTGATCGTTCCCTGCGCGGTGAGTCCGCCGCCCATCACATTGGCGCGGAGATCGGTCAACGTGGCGTCGCCATTGGCCAGGGAATAATGTCCCGCCACGTCGCCCAACGCAACGCTCGCTTTAGCGGTCGCAAGGCGAATGCGCAGACTGGTGAGATCGCCATCGACGGTGATGGTTTTGAGCAGCGGACGCCCCGGCTCGCTTCGATAACTCATCGATCCGGAGGTGCGAACGATCCCGGCGGGCAATGAGGGGTTTTTGAGCAGCGCGCCTATCTGGCCTCCATCGATAGTAATCGCGTATTTCATCTCAGCCATGGGGCGAGTGTTGTAGCTTTCAAGCGTCCCGGAGAGAATAGCTTGCGATGCGCCGCTCGAAAGCTTCGCCTGCATGACTTGAAAAGTGGATGGGGTCAGGTTGAATTTGACGTAGAGGTTGTGCGCAATGGGCTGGTAAGTTTGGTATTTCAAATGGCCGTCCGTATAGGACAGATTTCCGCTGTACATTTGCAAACGGCTGTTGAACGAGGCGTGGAAGAGCAGGTTATGCAGGTCGGCCGCGATGGCGCTGGGTTGGCTGTTCAAGTAAACCTCGCCACGGTCCAGCAGGGCGTGGCGAATGCCGAGGGTAAAAATGTTGGTGTTGCCGCCGCCGCTGCTTTTCAGCTTGGGAAGATTTGAAACTCCTTTCTTGTCCATCAGGATCCAAACCACGGGGCGGTCGATGCGGAGATTGTCGAGATACCACTGGAAGTGAAAAATGGATACGATGCGCACGCCCACTTCCACGTGATCGATTTCGAGCAGCGGAGGGTCGGGGTAGGGACTGGCGCCCGCCACGCGAATTCCGTAGACGTCGGCGCTGAGGTTCGACAGATGAACCGTGAAGTTTTCTATCTTCACCGGCACGACCAACATGCTGCCGGTTTCGCGCTGCGCCAGACCCAGCAGGTAGTGATGCGCGCCGTCGAAATTGAGCGATCCCAGCAAAGCCGCCATGCATACGAGCACTACACACACCAAGCCCGCAATGGTCCATGCCGCAACGCGCAGGACGCGGCGTAGCGAGCCCTTTGCCTTGGGCTGGGGCGGTTCGGAGGGATGCGCGGGATTTTCAGGAGTGTTCATGGCAACCTGCGGTTAGAACGACTGGCCGATGGTGACGAAGTATTGGGTGGCGTTGATGCCGGAAACTGGATTGAGGTTGCGCCCCACGTCGAAACGGATGGGGCCGACAGGAGTAGCGTAGCGCAAGCCGATTCCCACGCTGTTCGAATAGAGCGAAGCGAAATCGTGGAAGCCGGCGTCAGGGAACACGTTGCCGCCGTCATAAAAAAT
>JASHTU010000155.1 GCA_030040395.1 Acidobacteriaceae bacterium | reverse complement strand
GGTCCCGTCAAGCAGCATGCGCTCGAATTCGGCGATGGGGACGGCGCGGGCGGTGAGGTCGTGTTCTTCGGGATCGGGGTCCTTTTCGGCCGGGGTCAGGCCGGTGGCGAGAAAAACGTACTGCTGCTGGCGCGTGAAGCCGTAGGCGATCCAAAGCTTGCCCAGCAGCGTCATCTCCGCCGCGTCCATGCCGATTTCTTCGCGGAGTTCGCCGCGCGCCAGCTCCTCGGGGTCGTCGATCTCCATCTCCCAGCCGCCCTGGGGCAGCTCCAATGCGCGCTCCTGGATGGTGTAGCGGAACTGCTCGACCAGCCACATGCGGCCGTTCTCGATGGGCAGAATGATGGCGGCCGGATCTTTTTCCACCACGCCGTAGACGCCCTTTTCGCCATTGGAGCGCAGGATCTGGTCTTCGCGGAGGCGCAGCCATTGGTTGCGGTAGACCTCGCGGCTTGAAAGCGTGGTGATGGATTGACCGGCCACGGGATGCGCAGGCTTCATGAAACCTCCCTTAGCCCGGAGACGCAGGCTGCGGGGGAGCAGCACCTCAGGCCGTTGCCCGGGGAACAGCCCAAGCATACGCGATGGCAGGTGAAAGGCAAGTGAACGAAAGATGGATTCATCCGGGGTCAGCCGGCGCGCACGCGGAAGCGGCGCATGCGGCCCAGCAGTGAGGCCGGGCCGCTGACGCTGAGCCGCACCAGGTTGCCTTCGTATTGGCGCGCGCGGACAATCGCGCCCGCTTCAATGGCGGCCAGCGCCGCTCCCTCCTGCTGCGGAACGCGCAGTTCCGCGTCAATGACTGGATCGGAATGGAGAGCCTCGTCGACAGCGTGGAGTAGATTGTCCAGCCCCTCGCCGGTGAGCGCGGAGAGCGCCACCGCGGCGCCGTGGGCGCTTTTCTCTCTTGGACCGGAATGGGCGCGAGCGACCAGCGCCGCGCGCTCCTCTTCGTCAAGCAGATCGATCTTGTTAAGGGCTTCAATGCGCGGCTTGGCGAGGACTTCGAGTTCGCCCAACACCTTCTCCACTTGCGCCTTCTGCTCCGTGGCGCAGGCGGCCGCCGCGTCGCGCACATGGATCAGCACTTCGGCCTGTTGGACCTCCTCGAGGGTGGCGCGGAAGCTGGTGACGAGGGTGTGGGGCAGATTGCGGATGAAGCCCACAGTGTCAGAGAGCAGAATCTTGCGCCGGCTGGGCAACTCGAGGGCGCGCAACTTGGGGTCCAGCGTGGCGAACATGCGGGCGGAAGAGAGCACCTGGGCGCCGGTGAGGGCGTTGAAGAGAGTGCTCTTGCCGGCATTCGTGTAGCCCACCAGGGCCACCGTGGGCACGGGAACTGCCTCGCGGCGCTGCCGCTGCTGTTTGCGAGTGCGGCGGACGGATTCCAGATCGCGTTTGAGCTGGTCAATGCGGCGCTGGATGCGCCGGCGGTCGGTTTCGAGCTGGGTTTCGCCGGGGCCGCGCGTGCCGATGCCGCCGCCGAGCTGCGACATGGATTTGCCCCGGCCAGTAAGCCGCGGCAGCAGGTACTCAAGCTGAGCCAGTTCGACCTGCAACTGCCCTTCGCGGGTGCGGGCGTGGCGGGCGAAGATGTCGAGGATGAGCTGGGTGCGATCGAGTACGCGGCACGGCAGCGCGGCCTCAAGGTTGCGCAGTTGGGTGGGGCTGAGATCGTGGTCGAAGAGGACCAGATCGGCGTCCCTGGAAGCCGCCACGCCGGCAATCTCTTCCACTTTGCCGGAGCCGACCAGGGTGGCCGGGTCGGCCCGCGGACGCCGTTGAATCAACTCGGCGGCCACTGCACCGCCCGCGCTCACCACCAGCTCGCGAAACTCGGCAAGCGACTGCTCGGAATTGAGGTCAACAAGGTTGCGCCCCGCGCCGCGGCCGCGCGCCCGGAGACTTTTTGCATGCATTTCGGAGAGCGGGGGTGTTTGACCGTTGGCGGCGGAGTTTGCACGCAATTCCTCACTCGACGCGTCCCAGCGGTTGCCGGGTGCGCGAACCGCAAGGTCCACCCCTACCAGGACTGCCCGTTCGAGGCCGCCGGTCTTACGCTCAGACCCAGGCCCATCCCGGCGCCCAATCCAGCGGCGAGCATCGGTCGCTGGAGCCT
Organism: Acidobacteriaceae bacterium; assembly: GCA_030040395.1. GTDB lineage: Bacteria > Acidobacteriota > Terriglobia > Terriglobales > Acidobacteriaceae > Telmatobacter. The sequence continues at coordinate 562 of JASHTU010000155.1, read as the reverse complement.
GCGGCCGTAAACCTGCGCCGCCAGTCCTGTTCTCTTCTCCTGCCAATCGCGGTTTCTCCCGCGCACTATCGCTCCGCAGTCACCGGAGCCGCGGAAGGCACGGCCACAGGAGCCGGGCCCAACCCCGTTGTCACGCTCACCGGACGGTGTTCGGTGTGCATCACGGTCCGGTTGCTGACCACGGTCGATATGGCATGTTTGAAAATCAACTGCTCCTGGCTGTTGTTCTCCAGCAGCACGGAATACTTGTCGAAGGACCGGATTTTTCCCGTAAGTTTGACGCCACTGACCAGATAGATCGTGATCGGCGTCTTGTCCTTCCGAACCGTGTTGAGAAAGGTGTCCTGAATGTTTTGTGCCGGCTTGTTCTCCATGTGCCGATCTCCTGTGTTCTATCCCTTTGAGGGTTAAGGTGCGCTTCGCTGCGTGAAAAATACAAATCTACGGGCACGGCCCCGGCAATCCCCGGAGACGTCAGCTCCCGCAATCTAGCAACATTATAGCGGTTTCGCTTTCAAATCAACTTCGGCGGCGGGCAAAAACGATCCGGGAGGCCCTTCTG
>JASHTU010000154.1 GCA_030040395.1 Acidobacteriaceae bacterium | reverse complement strand
GGACGAACGTACCGCTTTCCCCCACCAGCACCCTCGTAGTATTCGCTGCGAAGCCGCAATTTCATGTGACGACACTCACAGATGACGCCTCCCGAAGCCCATGGGGTTCCGTCATTTGCGACCCTCCGCATCGGCGCACCTTGAGAGTCGAAAGCCCAGGCGTGTTCACGCCGCCACAGCTCACCCTCCCCACGCCTTGACGGGATTAGCCTGAAAACCTAAGCTCAAACCAGGAAGCGCGGGGGGACGGCGATCTTGCCGCTCGCCCCAAAACGGAGCGCAAGCAAAACGAACATTCGGGTTGGGCGGCAATGACTCCTTACCAGTGGCAATATCTTCCGTTGTTAATGCAGGTTTTATTCGCGGTTTTGCTCGGGGTGGGGATGGTAACCGCCTCTTGGTTCGTAGGACGGCATCGCAACACCAAAGTTAAGCTGGACCCTTACGAGTGCGGCATCCAGGCCGTCGGCGACGCCCGTGGCCGTTTCAGCGTGCGCTTTTACCTGGTCGCCGTCCTCTTTATCCTCTTCGACGTGGAGGCCGTTTTCATCATGCCCTGGGCGGTCATTTACCGCCAACTGCCCAAAATCACTGGCTCCCGCCTCTTCGGCTTTTGGGAGATGCTCGTCTACCTCGGCTTCGTGGCCGTGGGCCTTTACTACATTGTGCGCAAAGGCATCCTGAATTGGAGCCAGGATAGGGCCGATCTCTAACCCAGTGGATCTTCGGTAACGCGAATCCACAGTGATGCGGACCTCAAGGAAGAAGGCGGATGTTTAGGATGACCATAACCCCAACTTTGCTCGGCAAGGCCGAAGTCCTCGAAGGAATGCAGGACCATCCTGCCATCAGGGCCATCCTGGCGTGGAAACCGGAGGCTCTCCAGGACGCCAAATTCGACCGCGGCGAGCTCACCCTCACCATCGCTCCCGAGGAGATTCGCGCCGCCTGCTTCACCGTCCAGACCACCGGTTACAACTTCTTCGAAGACCTGACCGCGGTCGACTGGCATCCCGCCACGCCCCGCTTCCAGCTCAGCTATCACCTTCTTTCGCATCCCTATAAGGAGCGCATTCGTCTCCGGGTGATGCTCGACGACGCCGACCCCTCGGTCGACTCGATCACCCCTGTCTGGCCGGCCGCCAATTTCTACGAGCGCGAAGTCTTCGACCTGTTCGGCATCCGCTTTCACGAACACCCCGATTTGCGCCGCATCCTGATGCCCGACGATTGGGAGGGCTATCCCCTGCGCAAGGATTATCCGGTGGAGGGTTACCGCTGATGAGCGATCGCCCCGGTACGCCCGTCCTCGAACTCCCCGTAGCCCAGAGCCCCGGCGACCACATGATTCTCAACATGGGCCCGCAGCACCCCTCCACCCACGGTGTGCTGCGCCTGGTGCTCGAAATCGACGGCGAAATCATCCAGAGCGTCCGCCCCGAGATAGGCTATCTGCACACCGGCATCGAAAAAACCTGCGAGGCCAAGTTCTATCAGCAGGTCGTGCCGCTAACCGACCGCATCGATTACCTCAGCCCCATGGCCAACAATCTCTGCTATTGCTTGGCCGTCGAGCGGCTGCTGGGTCTCGAGATCCCTCCCCGGGCGCAATGGATGCGGGTTCTGCTGGTCGAGCTCACCCGGCTCAACTCGCATCTGGTATGGCTGGGCACGCACGCCATGGACATCGGCGCGCTCACCGTCTTTCTTTACACGTTTCGCGAACGCGAAGAGATTCTTCGCCTGTTTGAAGACATTTCGGGCCAGCGCATGATGGGCAGCTACATTCGCATCGGCGGACTGCCCATGGAGCCTCCCCTCGATTTCTTCGACCGCACGCGGACGTTCATCCACAGCTTCCCGGAAAAAATCGACGAGTATTCGAACCTGCTTACGGGCAATCCAATCTTCATCAATCGCTTGAAAGGTGTGGGCTATCTCTCTGCAAAAGATGCTATTGCGCTCGGCGTCACTGGCCCTCCCCTGCGCGCCTCCAGCGTCGATTTCGACCTCCGCCGCGACATGCCCTACTCGAGCTACGAGAAGTTCCAGTTCAATGTGCCCACCTCCACCGTCGGCGACACCTGGGCGCGGTACGAAGTGCGGCTCGCCGAGATGCGCGAGAGCGTGAAGATCGTCCAGCAGGCCCTGGATGGCATGCCCGCGGGAGCGCTCCGCGCGCATGCTCCTAAAATCATCCTGCCCGACCGCGAAAAAATGAAGACGGAGATGGAAGCGTTGATCCACCATTTCAAGATCGTCACGGAGGGTTTTCCGGTCCCGGCGGGCGAAGTCTATCAGGGAATTGAAAGCCCGCGCGGTCAAATGGGCTATTACGTGGTCTCCGACGGCACGGCCAAGCCCTACCGGGTGCATATGCGCAACCCCACCTTCGCCAGCCTGCAGGCCATCGAAACCATGTCCAAAGGCCGCCTCATCGCCGACCTGGTGGCCGTCATCGGGTCCATTGATATCGTATTGGGAGAGATCGACAGGTAAAAGGAGAGCATAGTCCGTGGTGAATTACGGTGAGTTGGCGGATCGAGCGCAAGCCCTGCAGCAGGCCAGCAGCCCCTCCGCCGCCGAAAGCCTCAAGAAATCGGAGTCCGACGCAAGGCTTTTTTTTGAGCGCGTCAAAGAGAGCATTGCCGAGGAAATGTCCAAAGCCAACGCCGAACTTGCTAAACGGCGCGTGGAAGGAATCGAGCGGGTTTTTTCGCCCGGTTTTCACGGCAAGCTGTGCCTGACCTGTGGATCCTCGTTGTTTTGCAGCTTGGACCTCCAAACGGTAGCCGAAGGTGGCCGCATCACCGCCATCATGAACGGCCCGCCCAACGGATACGAAATCTCTCGAAAGGAGTTTCTCTTTAGCTGTCAGCCACAGGAGAGGTCCGCGCCTTCGGAACAAGGCGCACGCGAGATGGCGGCCGGTTACAGCCCCGGCCAGATTGCCGTTGAGATCGTTTCGGGTCTGCTCCAAGGAAAATTCAACTGACCCAGGGAGGCAGCGTCGGAATTCGTCAGAATTGCTTGGCGGAGATCGGCCGGTAAATGCCGGAGGCATCTGTTGGTGGATTACGGAAAACTGATTGAGGAAGATTCAGCCCGAAAAGACTCGGCGATCGCCACCGCCGAAGTCTCGCCCACTGAAATCGCCGAGGAGATTGTTGCGCGGATTTTTCGCGGGCGGTTCGCGTGAAAGCAAGGGAGCTGACGCCGACAACCGTGCACAGGGGCGACGGAGTCAGCCTGGAGGACAAGTCTCCGGGGCAGCAGGCGCCAGCGATTCAAGATGCCCGAATCCACGCCGAGCTTTGGGTTTCGCTCGCTTCGCTTCTGCGCAGCTATACCGCCGCCCACGGCCTCCACGGCGACCGCCAAGCCACGGTCGAACTCGGCGAACACAAAATCATGGTGCGCCACGGCGAAAAGTGGCTCGCCCTCGACCGCAATGGCGCAATCGTCGCCTGGAAGCGCGAAAATGGAAGTGGGGGAACATTGGAACTAACCGCGCACGGACGCCTGCGGGGTCCGGCCATCGAGGAAGAAATGGACCTGGCCGCCGAGGCCTGGGCGCGTGGGCTGATGGGGGAGCCTTAAACATGAGTCCTGAAACCATGTCGATCTTCTCACCCGCTCTCGCCGCCCGTTTCGATGCGCTGGTCACCAAATATCCGGTCAAACGCTCGGCCCTGGTTCCCATGCTCCTCTACGCGCAAGACGAAGCCGGCTATTTGTCCGACGCCGTCATCGCCGAAATCGCCCGCCGCCTCGGCCTTACCGAACTCGAGGTGCGCAACGTCGCCAGTTACTACTCCATGTTGCGCTTCAAGCCAGCTGGCCGCTATAACATTCAGGTCTGCACCAATATCAGTTGCATGTTGCGCGGAGCCTACGACGTCTACGACCGATTCCAGGAAGAACTGAACATCGGCCCCCACGGCCAAACTCCCGACGGCCTTTTTTCGCTCGAAGAGGTCGA
>JASHTU010000153.1 GCA_030040395.1 Acidobacteriaceae bacterium | reverse complement strand
TCCAACGACGGAACCCGCCTGGGCTGGTTCGCCTCGTTCTCTGACTCGCCCGAAGGCAGCCTGGTGACAGTTTTCCTGCTCGAGGGTGGCCGCCCCGTATTCGGCCCACACGCCGCCGAGCTTACCGGCGTCTTTTACCGCGACTTGTGGGATCACGACTATTTCCAGGCCAAGAGCCAGGAAGCTGCGGACTCACCCTCTCCCTCCGCCGCCACTCCGCAGCCCGCTACGGATACCCAGTAACCCCAGTCTGGCCCGCTTAAAATTTCAGCCAATGGAAAAAGCCGCCGAGAGGCGGCTTTTCTGTCCTCGAAAATGGGCCCCCGAACGGGCAGCGCAGATCGCAAGGGGCGTACCCCGCCGCGATTCCCGCTGCCGTTCCTCGATATTTTGTTTGCTTGAAACAAATTCGCGGCTCGTATCATCGGATAAGGGGCGGGTCATTACCGCCTGAACCGTCGTTGGGCGCAATCTAATCCGGTTCCCCGTAAGCCGAACCACAGGATCTACCCCATGGCGCTGCCTATCCACATCCTCTTGCTGTACGGCTACCTGCTGCTGTTCGCGTGGGTCCTGATCGAGCAGCTTGGCGTTCCCATGCCCGCCACGCCGGTGCTCCTGGCCGCCGGGGCGCTCTCCGCCGGAGGCCAGCTTAGCCTTCCCATCGCCCTGCTTGCCGCCCTCACCGCCACGCTCACCGCCGATAGCAGTTGGTTCTTCTTCGGCCGCCGCTACGGTCACTACGTGCTCCGCCTCCTCTGCCGTTTGTCGATGGAACCCACTACCTGCGTCCGCCGCACCCAGGAATCTTTCGGACGCCGCCGCGGTTTCATGCTCATGTTCGCCAAGTTCGTACCTGGATTGGGCCTACTGGCTCCGCCCGTCGCCGGCCAGAACGGCATGAGGTATTTTTCGTTCCTCTTCTTCGACGGCATCGGCGCCACGCTTTGGGTGTCGGTGATCTTGGCCATCGGCCGCTTTTGTGGCGACGCTATCAAACGCGATCCCGGCCTGCTCCATTGGATAGGCCGCTCTTCGGGTGTGCTCCTTCTCCTCGCCGTTGCGGGCTTTCTCGTGGCCCGCATCCTGCGCCGCCGCTCGGTTCTCAAGAAACTCGCCGCCGCGCGTCTCGATCCCCTCGATCTCAAGCGCCAGCTCGACGCTGGCGAGCAGGTGTACATCGTCGACCTGCGCCATCCTCTTGAGCTGCTTCCCGAGCCCTACACCCTCCCCGGGGCGGTTCATTTTTCGCCGGAGTCCCTCGCCGCACGCCACAACGAGATTCCCCGCGACCGCGACATCGTCCTCTATTGCACCTGCCCCAGCGAAGCCACGGCGGCCAAAACCGCCCTGACGCTGCACAAGCTGGGCATCGCGCGCGTGCGCCCGCTGCGCGGCGGCTACGATGAGTGGAAACGTCTCGGCTTTCCCATGGATGCGATCCCGCTTGTCACGGCGATCCAACCTGCAGAATGAGAACCCGAAAAGAAGAAACGATTGAGATCGCGCACACCGGAATTTGCGGATCGCTGGTTACAATCGAGCGATCCGCCCGGCAAATCATCCATGAGGAAGCCGCATCGGCGCAAACGCGAAAGCTTCGGCCTCAAGTCCCGCTCGTGAACAGCGCCGCGATGGCCGTCCCGATCGGCGATCCGATCCCGCTGCACGGGTCGGGCCCCACCGCCGCGTCGTAAAATCCGTTATTCCCCACCGTGATGTCATTGAACGCGTTCTGATTCTCCCACAGCGTCGGCGTCACATAGCCCAGCTTGGTCCCGAAGGAGGCAAACAGTCCCGCATACAGCGGAGCGTCCGCGCTCGTGCCTCCCACCACCTCCGCGGAACCCTGTACGTAAATGTTGTAACCCGTATCCGGGTCGGCATTCGCCGCAACATCGGGAACCATGCGCCCCATGCCGTACTGGGTGTTGGCCGGCGCCGGCGGCGCCCCAATCTGCCAGGACTGCACCGGAAACACCGTCGAGTAACCTCCGCCTGTTCCCTCGCCGTTGGTCTCCCCCGGATTGTCGTTCCACACCGTCTCTTCCGTCGCGGTTTTGGTCGTGCCGCCGCAGCCCACCACGTGCGGACACGACGACGGACAATCCACGTTCGCCGGCGTCGGTCCTCCGTCGCTCGAGTCGTTGTCGCCCGACGCGGCAAACACGATCATCCCACCCGCCGTAGCCGTCTCGGCCGTCGATTCCATCTGCTGCACGGCCGTCGTGCCCCAGCTTGCCTCGTCCGCGCCCCACGAAATCGAGCACACGTCGCATCCATCGCTCGCCGCCTGTGACACCGCCGAGGCGATGTCCTGCGACCAATACACGCGGATCGTCGCCGCCTGCCCCGTGGCCGCGTAATACGCCGCTCCCGAGCACTCAATGTCCAGCGCCACCTCCAGGTCGTCCTCGCCGCCGGGTGAGTTCTGCGTGCCGTCCACCGAGACGTCGGTCACCGATGGCGTCGGCTGCCCCAGGGACTGGAAATATGTGTCGATGTCCGACGCCACCCATCCCCCACCCAGTTCCACAACCGCAATCACGCCGCCCCCGGGCATTCCCGTGGGCCAGTTGTAGGCCGTGCACAGGTCAGGCACGTCCCAGGTGACGGACGGCTCAGCCAGAGGCCGAACTACACCCGGTCTAGCCTTGGGAAATACCTTGATGTACGATCTGCAATGGTACGGAAGTTTGCTGTGGGAACTCTTCCTTGGACTCATCGTGCGCTCCTTTTTGTGAGGTAGATGCGGAAATTGGACATACAGTCTGCGGACAAACTCGAACTGGACTGCGCCGGGGCGCGAATTGACTCGCGCCGCAAATCACGCCAAACCGAAATGAGGTCTCGCTGGCAACGGAATAACGCAGCGGGCGAAGCAAGAAGTATCAGGGCGCGAATCGACTCGTGCCGTAAGACCCATAAAATCAGCCTGGGGCCTCAGCCCCTCTGGGAAGCATATAGGACCATTGGCCTTTAGTTCGGCCTTTTTCCGCAGCTTCAATCTCAAGCAGCATCGCACAGACACCCCCCGAAGGCAAAGCGCTTCTTCGCCTCCCAGGCCCGCCAAGTCGGTGTTTTAGCATGAAATCACTGTGCAAACTATCCGCGTCAACACCAGCACGGCGATTTACGAAATTTTCACGGGCAGCGGCCTCCTCGAAACTCTCGCCCCGCGCATCGAACGGGCCATTGGACCGCTGCCGCGCCGGGTTTTCGTGCTCACCTCGCCCGAGATTTGGGCGCTGTGGTCAAAGAGGTTCTCCGCCTCGTTC
>JASHTU010000152.1 GCA_030040395.1 Acidobacteriaceae bacterium | reverse complement strand
AACCGCCCTCTCCGGGTGATCGAAGCCGAGCGCTTCCTGGCTGAGCGTGGCTGGACCGCCGGCCACCGGCTCACCCTGTCGCAGGCTCACCCGAAGCGCAACGACGGGGGACCTCACACGGTTCAAACCCGAGACGCAACCCCCAGGCCTCAGGGCGTAACCGGCGCGGCCTCAACCTGGCAACCTCTCGGCCCCTCCGCCGTCCAGACTTCGAGCTTTGGTCTCGTCACCGGTCGCGTCACAGCCCTCGCGCTCGACCCCTCCGACCCAACCGGCAACCATCTCTATGTGGGAACCACGGGGGGTGGCGTCTGGATGGCGGAAAATGCGGCCGTCTCCACGCCCTCCCTTATTTCCTTTACCCCGCTCACCGACATGGTCCCTGCTCTTGCCGGCGCCAGCGACGCATCGATCAGCATCGGCGCTCTTACCGTACAACCCGGCGGAACGGGCGTGATTCTCGCCGGGACCGGCGACCCCAACGACGTGCTCGACTCCTATTACGGCGCCGGCATTCTTCGCTCCACGGACGGCGGTTCGACCTGGAGCCTGATCCAGCAGACGATGGATAAGGAGGACGGGGTTGGCGCCTTCGATGCGAGCTTTTTGGGCGAGGGCTTCGCCGGTTTTGCCTGGAGCACCGTCAACCCTCAGCTTGTCGTGGCCGCGGTTTCGCAGGCTTATGAAGGCACGCTGGTGAACGCGGCGCCGCCCAACACCAGCCTGGAGGGGCTCTATTACTCTACCGACAGCGGCGCGTCCTGGCATTTGGCCGCCATCACCGACGGCAATGACCAGGATGTCCAAGGTCCACTTGATCCCTTTCCTGCGCCCGACGGCAACGCGGCCACCGCCGTCATCTGGAACCCGATTCGCCAATTGTTTCTTGCCGCGGTGCGTTTCCACGGCTACTACCAGTCCGCCGACGGCGTCACCTGGACGCGCATGGCTGCGCAGCCCGGCTCGGGCCTGACGTCACAGGCTTGTCCCAACAATGTCGGCTCAACAGGCTCCATCGCGTGCCCCATCTTCCGCGGCGCGCTGGCGGTGAATCCCCAAACCGGCGACACCTTTGCCTGGACCGTGGACCTGAACAACCAGGATCAGGGCCTGTGGCAGGACGAATGTGCGCAGAGCGCCGGGGCCTGCGCCAGCCCCAACCTCACCTTTGCGCAGCAATGGAACACTGCGGCTCTTGAAGAGAACACGCCCCTCGGGGTGGTCACCATTCCCAACGGCGATTACAACCTTGCGCTGGCCGCGGTCCCCTCCCAGCAGGAGACGCTACTCCTCGCCGGCGCGAACGATCTATGGGAAACCACCTGTCCCGTGGCGCAGGGCTGCCAATGGCGCAACACCACCAACTCGACCACCTGCATGAGTGCGCAGGTGGGCGAATTCCAGCACGCCTTGGCCTGGAGCACGGCCAACCCCCTCGAAATCCTGATCGGCAACGATAGCGGTCTGTGGCGCTCCATGGACGCCATCAGAGAATCCGGTCCGGCCTGCAGCGCCACAGACGCGAACCATTTCCAGAACCTCAACGCGGGACTGGGCTCATTGGCCGAGGTAGAAAGCCTCTCGCCAATCGTTTCTTCGCCGTACTTTATGATGGCCGGGTTGGGTGTGAACGGAGCCGCGGGCGTTAAAAGCACTTCCGCGACCGCCGACTGGCCGCAAATCCTGAGCGGCTACGGAGGCCCGGTGGCGATTGACCCGAAGGATACGTACAACTGGTATGTGAACGACCAGGCCGGAGTCGCCATTTATCTCTGTTCGCAATCCTCCGCCTGCACCCCCGCCGATTTCGGCTCCAGCCCGGTCGTCACCGACGCCGACGTGGGCGGAGACGGCGACGTAATGCCCACTCCGGCGCCGTTTCTCGTGGACCCGCTCGATCCAACCCAGTTGCTGATTGGAACGTGCCGCGTATGGCGCGGTCCGGCCAACGGCCTTGGCTGGAGCGCCGGCAACGCCATCAGCCCCATCCTCGACAGCGGCGCCACGGCCGGCGCCTGCAACGGCGACGCCCTGATCCGTTCCATCGCCGCCATGCCGCTGGCCAGCGGCGGCGAAATTGTCTATGTCGGCATGTATGGCGCTCTCGATGGCGGCGCGAACCTGCAGGGTCACGTTCTGGCCGCGACCATCGACCCCAGCTCCGACGTCCCGCCCGCGTGGCAGGATCTGACGCTCAATCCGGTCACGAATGACACCGCAGCCCTGAATGCTTACGGTCTCGACATCTCCAGCATCTTCATCGATCCCCACGACACGACGGGCAGCACTGTTTACGTGACCGTGGAAGGTTTCCCCAGCCTTCAGGAAAATGTTCAGACCGTCTACCGCTCCACCGATGGCGGCGCGCACTGGATGGCCATCACCGCCAACCTGCCTCCTGCACCCGCGAACAGCGTGGCCGTCGACCCGCAGAACGCCAACACGGTTTACATAGCCACCGATCAAGGCGTCTACTTCACCACCCAGGCGGCAAGCTGCGCGCAGTCCCTTTCCAACTGCTGGTCAGCCTTTGGAACCGGCCTTCCCCTGGCTCCTGTGGTTGCCCTCAGCGCCGCCCCGCTCACTGCGTCGGCGCAGGTGTTGGCAGCGGCCACCTACGGCCGCGGCATTTGGCAGACGCCACTTTGGACCGCCGGCACGAGCCTCACCGCCGCGGCGCCCAGCCCCGCCTCGCTCACTTTTCCTGCTCAAGTGTTCGGGACCGCCAGCGCGACCCAAACAGTCACCCTTCAAAACACCGGCAGCGTCGCTCTTGCGCCCACTTCCATTGCTGTGAGCGGCGACTTCAGTGAGACCGATACCTGCGTGAACGCCTCGATCGGTCTTGGCGCCAGTTGTTCGATTCAGGTCACGTTTACGCCCCAGGCTACCGGCCCCTTGACCGGCCAAGTGACGATTTACGCCAATGTTTACGGCGGCCAGATCACCGTGGACCTGAACGGGACCGGCTCTTCGGCAGGAGCCGTCAGCCTGACGCCGGTTACGATCGATTTCGGCCAGGTTGCCGTCGGTTCCACCTCCGCGCCGCTCCAGATTCAGGCCGCCAACGGCAGCGCCTCGGCCGTTCCTATCAACAGCATTGCCGTTACTCCGCCCTTCACGCTCGTTTCGAACGCTTGCGGTGCGGTTTCCCTGGCCGCGAATGCCGACTGCCAGTTGCAAGTTGCATTTGCGCCCACACAACCCGGCCCTGTCACCGGTCTGCTAACCTTCACCGACGGCGCGGGAATTCAGACCGTCGAATTGAGCGGAAACGGAGCCGCGCCGCCCACCGATATCGTCAGCCCGGCGTCGCTGACGTTCTCCGCAACGCCGGCTGACCAGGTGTCGGCCGCGCAGTCCGTTACCCTGACCAACATCGGCGGCTTGCCCCTCACCTCCATCTCTGTCACCGCTTCTGCCCCATTTCAGGCTTCCAGCAACTGCGGCGCGCAACTGGGAGCGGATTCAGTTTGCACCGTCAGCGTGGAGTTCGCGCCCGCCCAGGCCGGCAGCATTTCCGGTACGCTTACCATCACCGACGCCCTGCATGCGCAAACCGTCCCTCTCACTGGAACGGGTTTGCAGCCGGGGGCATTCAGCGTGAAGCCCGCAAGCCTGAGCTTCGCCCAGCAGCAGCCCGGCCTCGCCAGCACCCCGCAAACCATCACCATCACCAACAGCGGCGGCGCGCCCATGGCCAACATCGGTTTTCAGATCACCGGACCCGCCGCGTCCAGCTACTCCGTTGGCGCGACAACCTGCGGCGCCCTTCTGAACAACGGCGGCAGTTGCACTGTGCAGATCGTCTTTACCCCGGCCGCCACCGGACCCATCGCCGCCACCCTGGCCGTTTCCTCGTCCACCCCCGGCGTTGCCGCGGCTTCCGTTCCCATCAACGGCGCAGGCCAGCTTGCAACCGGCCTTGGCGCCAACCCCGCGCAACTGCCCTTCGCCGCGGTCATCGGCGTGGGCCAGGCCAGCCCCGCGCAAACCGTCACCGTCACCAACTCCTCGAGTTACGCCATCGGCTCCGTCACGCTGGCGGCCATGGG
>JASHTU010000151.1 GCA_030040395.1 Acidobacteriaceae bacterium | reverse complement strand
GCGGTATTGCCGGGCATGGTGGTGCGCGGCCACGGCCACGTCATCAACATGGGCTCGATGGCCGGAGAGCTTGCCTATCCCAGTGGCGCGGTGTATTGCGGGTCAAAGGCGGCGGTGCACCTGATCAACGACGGACTGCGCGACGACCTGCTGGGAACTCCAGTGCGGGTGACGTGCATCGATCCGGGGCTGGTGGAGACTGAGTTCAGCGTGGTGCGTTTCCACGGCGACGCGGGGCGGGCCGCCAAGGTGTACAACGGGCTGACGCCGCTGGTGGCCGAAGACATTGCCGATGCGATTCTTTGGGCGGCGACGCGGCCCGCGCACGTGAATATCGCCCGCATTTCGCTTTCGCCGGTCCACCAGGCCAACACCCTGCTGGTCCATCGCGAGGCGTAGCGTCAGCGTGCAGAATGGTTTGCGGCCGGGCCCGGCAACGGGGGCGGCGCCGGCAGATCGAAGACCTGAATGGCTCCGGCGTTCACGACAGCCAAGCGGCGCCCCGAGGGCGACAGGGTCATATTTCCGCCGCCATCCAGAATGGGGCTGGCGGGAGACTCGAAGACCATGTTGCCGCTGGCGGCGTCGAAGACGCGGACCAACTGGCCCTTGATGTCGTTGTCGCCGAGGGGCGCGAAGGCGTTGATGGGGTGGGAAACCTCGAGGGTCTCGCGCGCGATGCGAAGCCCGTTGGCGGCGCGCGTCACGATCGGCCAAACCGAGTGTTCTGAGGTCAGATCGGCCCACAGCTCGCGGCCGCCGCTGTTCATCGCGACGAGCACGTCGTCGCCATTTTCGGAGCAGGTGGTGGCGAGCAGTTCGTCAGGAGAAATGAATTCGGAAATGGGCGCGCAGCTTGAAAGCACACTGCCCAAGACATGGCTGCCGCCGGTGAAGTAATCCAGATTGAAATCCCACTCGCCGGCCCTGCCGCGCAACGTTTCAAGGTAACCGTCGGCGGCGATGGGAACATAGATGGCCATGTGCAGGCGGCTCACCAGCATCGCTTTGCCGGAATTCAAGTGCAGGATGCGAATGACAAAATCAGGCCTGCTGGAAGTTTCGGCATCGCCGGAATCGTCGCTGGAAGACGGCGGCGCGGACGGGTTGGAGGTATCGCCGGGCTGGGTCGGCTTTGTGGTTTGGATGGGTTCGTAGGAATTGGTGACCAGATATTGCTCCGTGGGGTCGAGTTCGATGGAGAGCAGCGGTCCGGGGAATCGCAACAAAGACTTCAAGGCCAGGGAAGGATCGCCTTCGTACAAGTTTTCGCGGTCTCGAAACAGGAAATGGCCGTCGCGGAGCATCCACAGGTAGCGCGTGCGGTCGTGGACGATCCAGTCGGTTTCGGTCTGGATAGTGCCCGCCGGCAAGCCCAGCACCACGGCGCGAATTTTGCGTTCTTCGCCGCCGGAAGCGTCACGGTGGAGCAGGGCGGGGATGCGGAAGGTGAACAGGAGGCGGTCTTCGCCGATGAAATCGAGCGATGCGAAGTTCTCGCGCTCACCCAGATAGAGCAGGCCGGGTGCGGCAAAGTTGAGCGTGTCCAGCGGGATCGAAACCGACGGCGGCAGCGTGGGCTTAAGGGGGAACCGGGTGGGAAGTGGGCGCGGCCTGAGCGGATAGGGTCGATCGGGACCGAGCTTGGGGACTCCCTGCGCGGGCGCATGGGTCATTGTGAGCGATAGCAGGCCGGCTATAGCCAAAACAGCGAAGGCGTATCTCAGAGCCGCACGTTTAAGTCCGGGGTCCCTAGCCACCGCGGTCCCCAACGCTATACAGGATCTCTGGTTGCGCAATAAGCCTGACGACAGGCCCGCGCACAGCCTTACAGCACTTCTCCTTCTGCTGTCGACCGGAGCCGGAAAGTCCAGTGGCGATTTCTCAAACAATCGCCACCTTCGATTGAAATTGCAAGGCCTACATGTGAAGCAGAAGTGCTCTAGGGTGTATCGACATATACGGGTGGGCAGCGTTGCGAGCGAAAATTGGGCCAGACGAGGCGGAGGCCGAAGGCTTTGGCGGCCCCAAGGTCGAGGCCGACAACGAAGTATGGCCCAATTTGCGCCGCAACCCCGGGGTCCCCATCCCGTGCATTTGCGGGATGGGGTGGAAGTCGGAGGGACGGGGCCATTTTTCCTCATCTCTGTGTCGATCGTCGCTAGCAGACGCCCGGTATGAGTCGCTCCTCTCTCCTTGATCTGAGAAAAAATGGCTCCCGTCGCTGCCCGCTCGTATATGTCGATACACCCTAGGCACGGGAATCTCAGCCGATCTGCCATCGAGTTGTATTTTCGCCGATGGGCCGCACTTTGGGCAGTGACAGCGGTCCCCGTCCGCAAGAGGGCACGCGCCAGGCAGTGGAGCAACACCGTCATCAGCGCCGCGACCGTTTCGCTGTCAACCCCTCCGCACTCCCGCACCCATACCCATCCCCTTGATTCCAAACAGATTATTTTTCTTCCCCACCTTGCCGGTTATTTCCGCCAAATCGCTAGAATGGATTTAGGTAGCAGAATTGGGTGACCCCTCTTCGGAAGACGTACCGGCTCGGGAGCGGTGGATAGTACCGCGGCTTGGTGATTCTGTAGTTACTCCCAATGAACTTGGGTGCCCCGGGGTTCCCGGCCAGCGATCTTTGCTCGCTGGGGCGGAGATCCCGATTTTGGGACCTGGAAACCACGAAACTACGGGGTCGCGGTACTATGTCGGGTCATGGCCGCCATCCCGGGCCGCCTGCTTTTTGCCCCTGCTTTGCAGCTAGGCTCAATCTGGCGCTGCACCGAAAGCGGGGCAAAACGCACCAAAATGGGACGTAAGTCCTTATGATTGAAGATTTTATGATCTAACCCCTTTATTATCAAGAATTTAGACCCAGTACTAATTAGTACAAGTGATTGCAAACAAACCACTTAACCTCAAAAGAGATAGGGGGTAGGGGGGAGGGTAACTGAAAAGTACATGGTCACTGCTAGCGAAACTTCCGGGTGCATACTGACGGGCCAATTCAGTCCGTGGCCGATCCCATGGCGGCGAGTGACTCCTTCACGGTTGGCTTGGCTCCGGCGGCGACGTCTTGGCTGCGCCGCTGATGGAACTGGGACAGGATGGAGTTGGCGTTGGCCAGTGCGGCAATGCGCTCCACATAAGCAGTAAGGTTGGCTCCCGGCAGGGCGCAAAGAACGAGGTTGGAGGTGAACGCGTCAATATATGCGCGAGCCCCGCAGCAGCCGAGGCTAAGCGCCGCCATCCCCGTGTTGGCCACCTGCGGAATCACCGCGCAGGCGGGACGTCCCAGTGCGGGAGGGTTCCGGTGCTCCACCTGCTGCACTGCTTCGCTGACGATCAGAGCCTGGCTGGCGTCGCCGAACAGAAGGACGACCTCGGGAGGAAGCGGCGATTGCGCCAGCGGAGCATAAACGACGTATTTTGGCCGCCGGCCGAGGACTGGAATCAGGGCCAAATCTTCAGCCGTGACGTATCCAAGGTTGCCGAATACACCGAGACAATCCTCGAGATCGGTCTGCTGCGCCACCGACATTTCCAGGTTGTGGGTGTAGCTACCGACCGCGCAAAGGGCATGGTCGGTTGGCGAGGTGGCGAATGAAGCAGTTTTCGCGTCGCGCCAGAATCTGCATCCCGCGGGCGCAGTGCCAGTGTGCAGGGACGCCGAGGCCGGAACTGAGTCGGGGAAGCAGACCGCTACAGGGGGTTGCTCAAGCCGCAGGCTGTTTGAGAGCGTCTCTGCAAGGTGGGAGTAAGACTGATCCATGGGATGTATTCCTTAGGGGCAAATTGGTTCGAGGTGAACTGCAGCCCCCGGAAAAGAGTCTATGAGTGCGCGTTCTTGGCAGCGGCTGCGGCAAGGGCCCGTAATCGAAAAACCCTTCGCGCGCCGGTTCAGCTTTTTGCGGAATCAGCCGTAAAGCCGAGTTCCGCAATCGTCGAGCGAAGCGCAGCTTCGTTCACAATGCCTGGATGGTATTGAATCGTGACCATCCCCTGCGGATAAGTGGCGTCAGCGGCAATGACTCCCTTCTCCCGGCGAAGCAGCGTTTCGAGCCCGACGGCGCAGGTCACGCAGGTGAATCCGCGGACGCGCCAGGTGACAGTCTTGATATCTTTCGGGTCCACGGCGCTGGACGCCGAATCGGTGCGCAGCGCTTCAATCGCGCCGAACGACGCAACGCCCGTGGCGCCGGTGAGAGTTGCGAGTTTGAGGAATTGCCGGCGAATCATAGCAGACTCTCCTGGGAATGCATGAGATTATTTGGCGATGGCGTCACCCGGTTCGTATTTCCACGAAGTTTCAATGGTCGCGTGGTCGGCAAACTGCAGGTCAGTATAGGCGCTGAACGGAATTTTCTCTTTGAGCAACCCTGTCTGCATCATCAGATCGCGCACCTCATCAAAGTCGTCCTTCTGCGGCTCCAGCAGGTTATAGCGAATGCGCGACATCGGTTTGGTCAGCGCCCAGCGCAGCAACTCCGGCTTCTGGTGGTAGTAGTAAAGTCCTACGAAATCGGCGGCGTCGACGCGGTGGGGCCGGCTCTGGTCGAGCCAAAGCCCCGAGCGCGCGATGCCGTCTACCAGCACCTGGACGACTTTCGGACGATTCTGAATAAGGTCTTCCCGGGCCACCAGGATGCAAGACATATAGTTGGGCCAGTATTTGTCTGCGTAAAACAGAATGCGGCCGTAACCTCCCATTTCCGCCTGCGAGGGGAAGGGTTCGCCCATCACGAAAGCGTCGATGGCTCCGGCCTCGAGGGCGCCGGAGACATCGGGCGGAGCCATCTCCACCATCTTCAGGGAGTCCGGCTTCATGCCGTACGCCTGCATCGCTCGAAACAGGAGCAGCCGCTCGTCGGAGAATCGGCTGGGTATGGCAATTGTCTTGCCGCTAAGCTGGCCGAAGTTTACGATCGGCCCGTCCCGCCGCACTACCACGGCGCTTCCGTTGCGATGGCCCAGGTAGATCACCTTAATGGGCACGCCCTGCGCTGCGAGCGCGACGGCCATGGGAGCCACAATGAACGCGGCCTGAATTTTGTTAGCGATGAGCGCTTCCTTCAGTTCGGGAAATCCCTGGAACATGCGCGGCAGAAACATCTCCCCGCTTTCCGAGTATTTGGAGATGTAATCGGTGACTGGACAGGTGAGCTGGCAGGTCACGGGAATATAACCGACGAAGATTTTCCGTTTTGCGGCCGGAAGGTAACCGTTGAGCACCGCTGTCCAGTTGACGTTCAGCCAGCCATGGAGGCCGGAGACGGCAACCAGCCACACGATGGCCCCGGCAACGATCTTCTTGCTGAGACTCCAGGTCCGCACGCGGACGATGCTGTTAAGATTCATCGCGGAACCCCCAGCGAACGGGCTTGATGGTTTCGAGTCGGCGGAATAGCACATCCAGGATCAGGCCGATCACACCGATCAGGAGCATGGCTCCGACTACCAGGTCGTAACGCTTGCCCGAGTTGCGCGAATCGATGATGAGAAAACCTAATCCCGAGTCTACGGCGATCATTTCACCGGCAACTACAACCAGCCACCCAATGCCAAGCGCAATGCGCAGCCCCACCAGGATTTGGGGCAGCGCCGCGGGAAACACAACCCGGGCCAGAAGATGCGGCGCAGTGAGCCCGAAGTTGCTCCCGGCGCGCCGGTAGATGAGCGGCACGTTCGCAACCGAGTCTACGCAGCTCACCACGATCGGAAAGAATGCCCCCAGAAAGACGAGGAAGATTGCAGCATCGTCGCCCACGCCGAAGAAGAGAATTGCCACCGGAATCCACGCGATCGGGCTGATGGGGCGAATAATCTGAACCACAGGATTCACAACCTGGTTCAGCGCCGGGTACCACCCGAACAGCAGACCAAGCGGGATGCCGAGACCCAGCGCAGCCAGGTAGCCAATGGCGACGCGGCGTAGAGAATCGACAATGTCGCGATAAAGCAGGCCTTCGTGAACCAACT
>JASHTU010000150.1 GCA_030040395.1 Acidobacteriaceae bacterium | reverse complement strand
CTTACCGATTATATCGGTGTACGAATAGCCGGCCTTCCTGCCTGCCATGGTGAATTCGGCGCTGCTTGCAAGCCATGGGTTTGGATTCGCTTCGATCACATACACCTCGCCTTTCTTGTTCAACCGCATGTCAATGCGGCCATAGTCGCGCAGTTTGAGGGCGCGATATGCGGCCAAAGCTGTGTCCTGCAGATTCTTCGTGGTTTCCTGGTCGAGGTCCTCGACCGGCGCGGATTTTGTCACCTTGTAGGCCTCGGTCTCGTGTTCGAATTTCACGTCCTGGGTGGCGATCCGCGGGGTTCCCGCGGGAAGCCTGGAAAGGTCGAGTTCAATCAGCGGGAGCGCCTCGGCGTTGTCGTTGCCGAGGATGGCGGCGTAGATTTCGCGGCCTTCAATGTACTCCTCAATAAGCGCCGGGCTGTCGAATTCCTCGTGGATGTAATTGATCCGCTCCATCAGCTCCTTGACGCTCTCGACCACCGAGCCACTGTCGATGCCGATGGATCCGTCTTCGGAGACCGGCTTTACGATCAGCGGAAACTCGATATCGTGCGAGTGATCGGTGCGGCCTTTATAGGAGGTTGCGAAGTTCGGGGTCCTTATCTTGTGAAAGTCGAAAATCTTCTTGGCAATCGCCTTGTCCTGGGCAAGATAGTGGGCCTGCGGACCACTGCCGGTATACGGAATGTGCAGCAGTTCCAGATAAGCCGCGATGTTCTTGTCCATCGTGTCGTCGCCGGCGTAGGACTCTGCGAGGTTGAACACAAGGTCGGAGCCGCATTTTGCAAGCGCTAGCAGCGATTGGTTCTTGCCGTCGAGCAGATGATAGGAAGGTTCGTGATCGAGCTTTGTCAGCGCCTGGAAGATCTCTTCGCGGTCGTATAGCGGATGTTTCTTCCTTGTCCGGCGTTTGCCATTCTTCCCGCGCGCCGCCTTGATCGGCTCCGGCTCCGGCGGGCCGCCCTCCCAGGCTTCGTGCAATATCGTTATTTTCAGGTTCGCCATTGATCCCTCTATGCTTTCTGGGTATATCTGCCGTCTACCAGAATGTAAAGCAGCCATCAGGGCAGAATGAACTTGCCCCGAGTGATGTAGTTCATCGCCAGCGCGGTGGCGTAAACAGTGACTTCGGTCAAGTACTCTCTTTCACATTGCATATCGGCGCGCAGACCGAGGTTGCCAACTTTTGCTTCAATGGTCTCCACCAGCTTCTTCACTAACGGACGTTGAACGCCGGTCCAATAATTCACCTTGTCGACGAGAACCTTGCGGTTCTCCCGCAAAAGATCGACCGCCGGGCGAACATTATTCCTGCGCCGCTTCGATACGTTAAAGATGTCGCGCAGATCGGTGTCGAGCGGAAGCTCGCCTGGGATGAGTTGCTGATCGAGCGCACGCTGATAGAACTCGCCGACCGTTACATCCATCTCGTCGACGGTAATGTCGGTGTCTCCGTGTGCGACCACAGGGTCGGTCTGCCCAAGTTTGCGGCCCATCCGATCCATGTAAAGAAGCTTCTTCATCGCGCCCCAGCCTTGATACCTCTTCCGCCAGTTGGAGCGAGGCGTCAGCCATACCGCGAACGTCTCAGCAAAGTCTTCGTCGGGATGCTTTTGCGCGTACCATCCCTCCATGTGCCGCACGAACTCGCGCGAGAAGAGAACCGGCTTATAGTTATCTCGGTAAGGCCGCCGGAACGGTCCGAAGAGATCGCGCCATTCTTCGGTTTTATAGAGCGCGTAGGCGTAGTTGAACGCGTGGCCGGCCTCGTGCCGCATGTACATCGTGATCTGCTGCGCATCTTCAATGTCGTTCATCTCCGATTCAAGTCGCTGCAGTTTCGGATCGGCCAGGTAGAAAGGGATGCCTATCACCGGCTCCATGTTCGGACAGCCCCACTCATCGGTCAGGTAGCACTTGGGGCGAAACCTGTTGAGCCCTTTAGCCTCCAGCTCTTTGTAGAGTTGCTGGACGAATCGTTCGAGCGGAGAGCCTTCCAGCTTCAGACCGAGTTGCTGAATTGGCTTGGAGAGGATCTCCTGAACCTCTGCCGGTGTTTTTTCGAAATTGGCCACAAATCGCGAGCGTAGCACAGCCAGCCGGAATTCGACTGAATGCTCGTCAACCATCTTGGAATTGGACCCATAGCCGAACGAGACGTGAACAGGTTAGCCAGAGGTCGATGAACTCTCAGGGAGAAGACGCAATAGCGCACAATCGCGGATATTTCTGCTGAGCGATCGTTGCTGGTTCTTCGGATCTGATTGAAAACAAACGGCGTGATGCAACCTTCCCAAACCGCGCTTACGTCCGATAACAGATATTCTGTAAACTACGCCACAACCCTCAAATTCCCGCCCAGGGCCCTCCCCATCAGGTCCTGATCCTTCCCTGCCGGGGTTTACATCTTATACCGGCCCAGGTCCTCGTCGTTCAAGCCTTCCAGCCAGGTGCGCAACTGTTCCGCGGTGGGACCCTCGGGCGGGCCCGTGGTGTTCAGTTTTGCAGTCTGCATCACATGTTCAGAAACATAGATCGGGCAATCCAGCCGTAGCGCGAGCGCAATTGCATCCGACGGCCGCGCATCCACGGTCACCTCCTCATTGCCTTGGAGCAGCCATAGCACCGCGTGAAATGTGTCGTCTTTAATCTCCGTAATAACAATGCGTTCCAGCCGAGCGTTCAAGTGGCCGATGAGGTTTCTCATCAGGTCGTGAGTCATGGGGCGGGGCGCGGCCAGCTTCTCTATCTCAATCGCAATCGCATTCGCTTCAAAAATCCCCACCCAGATCGGCATCACCGTTTCCGAGGCCACATCCTTCAAAACCACAATGGGCATGTTGGTGGAAGGATCCATCATCAATCCGCGAATTCTGACTTCGATATCCATAGCTCCTCTTTGGCGCCCGAATCCCGAGCGGAGCCCCGCCTCAAACGGCTTCGCCCGTCAGACTGTTTGGATGCGCCCCGGTAATCCGCACCTGCAAGTAACTACCCGGAGCCGGCGCAATCGGCTGCGTGCCGGTGAAATTCACCGGCTTATTCTGGCTGCTGCGCCCCGCAATTTGACCCCGAGCCGGATTCTGCCCCTCAACCATCACCTCTAGAACATGCCCTATCTGCTTGGCGTAATTTACCCTTTGGATTTCGCGCTGGCGCTCAAGCAGCAGTTGAAGACGCTTCGCTTTTTCCACATCCGGAATCGAATCGATCATCACCAAGGCCGGAGTGTTGGGCCGCGCGGAATATTTGAATGCGAAGACACCATCGTACTGAACCTGGGCGAGAAGGTCCATGGTCAGGATAAAATCCTCCTCTGTCTCGCCCGGAAAACCGACAATCACGTCGGTGGAGATCGAAATCGTCCGCCGCGCCGACTTGATCCATGCGATGCGCTCCAGGTACCATTCCGGGGTATATTCGCGCGCCATCATGCGCAATACCCGCGCCGAACCCGACTGCACGGGCAGATGCACGTGGTCGCACAGCGTAGGAACCTGGTCGATGGCTTCCACAATGTCGCGCGTGAAGTCGCGCGGATGGCTGGTGGTGAACCGCACCCGGCGGATTCCCGGAACTTCGCCCACCGCCGCCAGCAATTCCGCGAAGCTTCGCTTCCCTTCCGGATCGCGATAGCTGTTTACGTTCTGGCCCAGCAACTGAATCTCCGTATAGCCGAGATCGGCGATTCGCCGCGCCTCCGCGAGCACCGATGTCGATGTCCGGCTCCGCTCCTTGCCCCGGGTGAACGGCACCACACAATACGAGCAGAACTTGTCGCAGCCCTCGATAATGGTAATGTAGCCGCGGTAGGGATTTTGCCGCGCCGTGAATTCTGTCTCGAACGTCTCGTCGGTCTGGCGGTCGTCCAGGCCGGTGATGCGCTGCTCGCCGGCCTCCAGCCGCGAAAGCATTTCCGGTAGCTTGCGGTAGCTGGCCGACCCCGACACCAGGGAGACGTACGGCGCCCGCTCGAAGATCTTTTCGCCCTCCTGCTGCGCCACGCAACCCAGCACGCCGAAACGTTTACCTGCCTTGAACAGCCGCTTGTAATCGTTCAGGCGGTGAAAAACCTTTTGCTCCGCTTTGTCGCGGATCGAACAGGTGTTATAGAGGATCAGGTCAGCTTCTTCCTCGGTTTCGACGCGGGCGTAGCCCTGTTGCATCAGCGTGCCAATGACTTTTTCGGAATCATGGGCGTTCATTTGGCACCCGAAAGTCTCCAAATAAAATGTCTTTTCGGTCGCCATCGCCATCCTCAAAGTATACCGTGAGCCGCAAATCCACCCAAGCGGCTTTGAAATGCGCAAAAACAGCATTCGCCACTCCCAATCACCCCCGATTCATGATCAATCACCCGCATTCCATCACCATTTCACCTGGGTTTCACCAACCATCGGCGACGTTTCACCACGCCCCGCATGACGCCGCTCCCAATCACGCGCGTCCCACAATCAGCCGGCTAGCTCCGCTCACACAGCCGGTCACCGCCCCGCCTCAAAAATCTCTCCTTCGATTTGCCGGTTATTTCGCGCGTTTTGCCATAATAGAAGTATTCAAGCCGGAAAAACGGATTGTGTCACCCGAAATCGGCCATTCGATTCCCCGGGAAAGCCTGTCTGGAAGCAACCTGCGCTCCTGCAGCACTTCTCTTTCTGCTTTCGACCGGAGCCGGGAACTCGGGTGGCGATTCCTCCAAGAATCGCCGTCTTCGATTTGAAATTGCAACGGCCGCAGGTGAAGGAGATTTGCTATGAACGGCGCCTTGACCATCGGAATCAGGGCAATTCAGGGGCGATTCATGGAACATTGCGATCGAAGAAAACCGGCAAAGCGCAGCCAAAAGCCGAAACCAAAAACCGTAACCCCTTTGTTCTCTAATTTCTGCAAGCAAATGGCCCATTATCAGATATTTGCGGCGCAACCAGCGGCGCAACCAGCCGCGTAACCTGCTGATAGCAGAATATCTGTTCACAGATATAGGGGGAGGGGGCGTGCGGACCGGGACCTCCCCGGCAGATTGGAAAGTTGAACCGAGGCGCCATGGCCCACCGAGACGAACACCCCTCAACCCAATCCACCACTCTCCTTTCGGACTCCCGGCATGGACCACGTATCCTTGATCCCATGCAGCTCCCCTCGCTCGACCGGATCCACGCTGCCCAAGCCGTGGTTTACCGGCACATGCCGCCCACCCCCCAATTCACCTGGCCGCTCGTGAACCGGCGTCTCGCCACCGAGGCGTGGATCAAACATGAGAATTACACCCCCATCGGAGCGTTCAAGTTGCGCGGCGCGCTCGTCTATCTCAGTTGGCTGAAGGAGATGCAGCCCCAAGTTAATGGAGTTGTTGCAGCCACGCGAGGCAATCATGGCCAGGGCGTCGCCGTGGCCGCGCGGCTCTTTGGCGTCCAGTCCGTCATCGTTGTCCCGCACGGCAACAGCGTAGAGAAAAATCGCGCCATGCAGGCTCACGGAGCCGAACTCATCGAACACGGCCACGACTTTCAGGAAGCGCTGGAATTTGCACGGGAGCTTGCGGGCAAACGCGGCCTCGTTCTCATCGAATCCTTCCACGAACGGCTCGTCATGGGCACAGCCACCTACGCCTTGGAGCTCTTCCAAGCCGCGCCGCCCCTCGACGCCGTCTATGTCCCCATCGGTCTCGGCTCGTCCATCTGCGGCATGGCGGCGGCGCGCAATGCCCTGGCCTTGGGTACGGAGATTGTCGGTGTAGTCGCCGCCGGGTCGCCCTCCTACGCGCTCAGTTTTCACGAGGGCGGGGTGGTCGAAGCTCCCTCCCGCACCCTCCTCGCCGACGGCCTTGCCTGCCGCGTTCCCCATCCCGACGCGCTCGCGGTCATCCTCGGCAATGTGACGCGCATCGTCGAGGTCTCAGAAGACGAAATCGCTCACGCCATGCGCGTCTACTATGAAGACACACATAACCTGGCCGAGGGCGCCGGAGCCGCCGCCCTGGCCGGTGCGCTTCAGGAGAAAAAATTGCTGGGCGGCAAACGCATCGGCATTGTCCTCACCGGCGGCAACGTCGACCGCAC
>JASHTU010000149.1 GCA_030040395.1 Acidobacteriaceae bacterium | reverse complement strand
AGGGTCAGCGCGGAGTACACGCATACCGTTTCTCAAAGCTTTCCTCCGATGAAGCCCTGGTTCTTGGTTATTGGCAGGGCGAGGGATTTGAAGTGGGATCCTTTGCGAAGAACGAAATGCGGGATTTGAAGACCCCCGATTTTCGTCTTTCGCGTGGTGGAGTCGAAGTAGCTCTATGCGAGGTGAAGTCGTTCCTGAGAGACGAATGGCTTGAGAGTCAACTGAAAAATGCGGCTTCCGGCGAGCTCGTGGGAGGACTACGCCCCGATCCAATTTTTAATCGGATCAGCAATGCCGTTCACACCGCGTTCAAGCAGTTTGAAAGCGTGAATTCCGATCACAGGCTACTGAATTTCTTGTTTTTGGTGAACCATGACACTAGTGCGAAGCCGGAAGACTTGGACCGCGTACTAAGTGGCTACGAAGATCCCTTGCATGGATGCTTTGATCCGACTTGTGTGCAGTTCTCCGAGGGACGCATCCGCGATGAGAAGAAGCGGATCGATTTCTATATCTGGATGGACTTTCGAGCGCCAGACAAGATTCGCCCACGGCGATATTTCTTTGGAAACCCGGGAAGCCGGGAATCTGTTTGCCGTCTCCTTGGGATTGACCCAACAAGGATCAAGAGCATTCCGCCTGCGGCGTAAGGCAAAGCACAATGGCCGCAAAACGCAAAACCAAGGGCGCGTACATGATTTCGGCGGTGGCCGAGATGTACGAGATTCATCCCCAGACGCTAAGGCTTTACGAGCGCGAGGGGTTGCTCAAGCCCTCGCGCACCGAGGGCAACACGCGGCTCTATACCGAAGAGGATTTGGAGCGGCTGGAGTTCATCCTCAACCTGGCGCGCGACCTGGGTGTCAACATTGCCGGGATCGCGATCATCCTGCAGATGCGGGAGCGGATGGAGGAGATGAACCGGCAGATGCAGAGCTTTGTGGAGTACGTGCGCACGGAGATGCTGACGCGCTTCCAGCAGGCGCAGCCGGGCGCACCGGGGGCGATCGTGCCGATGCGCAGGCCGGTCATAGCGAGGGATGGCGGAGCAGCGAGGGCGGGAGCGGTGAAAAGGCCGTAAGTCGCATTTTTTACCGGGCTGGGCGCTGCTTGTCCCGGACCATTTTCGACTGCCGGCGGCAGAAGCGGCGCTGGAGCCGGGTCGACTATTCTTAAACGTGCATGGCCTACGCGCTTTTGGCATTGGCTGTCTTCGGTCTGGTCACGTCCACGGTCTTCGCCGCCCTGGTGCTGGTGGCTGTGCCCGGCTACTTACGGGAAAGGGAGTTGGCGCTCAGCGAATTGGCGGCGCGGCCGGGGTTCACCCCGCCGCTGAGCCTGCTGAAGCCCGTGCACGGAGCGGAGCCGGGGCTCGAGGCGCACTTGGCGACGTTTTTCGAGCAGGAGTATCCCGAGTACGAGATCCTGTTTTGCGCGCGTACGGCCGACGACGCGGGCCTGAAGACGGCGCGGCGCGTGGCCGCGCGGCACCCGGAGGTTCCAGCCAAGTTTCTCTGGTTGAGCCCAAAACCCATTTACAGCAACGCCAAAGTGGCTGCGCTCGAGTTGATGGAGCGCGAAGCGGCGCATGGAATCCTGGTCATCAGCGACAGTGACGTGCAGGTGACGCCGGAGTATCTACGCGCCGTGGCCGCGCCCTTTGCCGACCCGCGCGTGGGGGCGATGTGCTGCCTGTATCGCGGCGTGGCCGCGGAGGGAGGGTTATGGGCGCGGCTGGAGGCTGTGGGCATGAGCGTGGAGATGACAGCCGGGGTGCTGGCGGCGCGGCTGATGGAGGGAATGCAGTTTGTGCTGGGGCCGACGATGGCCTTCCGGCGCGAGACCATCCGGCGGATGGGAGGTTTCCGCGTCACGGCCGATTACTGCGCCGACGATTTCGTGCTCGGTAACCAAACCTTCAAGCTGGGCGAGCGGGTGGTGCTGAGCCATTACGTCATTGACCACCTGGTGCTGAATTCGAATTTCGCCGCTTCCATGAAACACCAGACGCGGTGGATGAAGTCCACGCGTTTCTCGCGGCCCAAAGGGCATTTGGGCGCCGGGCTCACCTTCAGCATGCCCTTCGGTGTGCTGGGATGGGCGGCGGCCACGTGGCTGGGACATCCGGGTTGGGGGCTGGCGCTGTTGGCGTGGGCGCTGCTGAGCCGGCTGGCGCTGGCGATGTGCGTAGGCGGGCGGGTGGTCGGCGACCCAAGCTGGTTCGGCCTGTTGGCGCTGTATCCGCTGCGCGATGTGATGGGTTTAGGGTTTTGGGCGGCAAGTTATTTGAACCGGCGCATTCTGTGGCGGAATCAGGTTTACGAGCTGTTCTCGGGCGGAAAAATGCGCCCCGTGAGGTAGCCTCGGGGCCATGGATTACCGCAGGGGCCGGTCGGTCCAGAGGGTTTTGTCAGCGATGGAGCGGACGGGATAGAGGCGACCGGCGAGAAGCTGCTCGGCTGGAGGCCGTTCTGTGTCTTCGGCGAAGAGCCACTTGCGATTGCTCTTGCCCCACATGGCGGAGAGCTGCTGGTCGCTGAGAAAGATGTCGGGCGCATCGGGGTAGCAGGAGCCCCAAAGCAGCGTGGTTCCCTCGCTGTGCTGGCCGCAGCGGGGCACGACTTCGAGCGTGAGTCCTTTGCGGAAATGATCGGTATAGAAGATGACGGATGAGGCATAGGACTGATCGCCGTAGACGACGAAGGTGTCGCTGGGCGCGCCGTCGCGGATGATGACGTCAGCCAGTTGCTTGGAGCTGAGCATGGGCTCGAAGCGGGCGAAGGCGATGTGCGCGGCAACGAGAAACGCGGTCATGGTGAGAGCGATGCTGAGGGTGGCGGCCATATGCCGGCGCTTGACGCGCAAGGCCAGGCCCACGAACGGCCCGACGAAAAGCGCGATGGCGGCGAGGACCGCGGGCAGGCGGAGCGCGGCAAAGGAGGGGCCGGTCAAATCGAAGAAGTGCGACATGGCGAGGGTGTAGTCGGCGACGTTGCGATGGGCCAGCAACGTGCCGATGTCGGCCACATAGGGTAAATGGCGCGAGTCCCAGAGGCCCCAGCCAAGCACGGCCGCGGAGAGGACGCCGATGGCGGCAAAGGCGGTTTGCCCGCCGCTGAGCCACGCGGTGGAAAGGATGGGCTGGCCGCCATTGGCGGAGCGGCGTTGCTCGGCGTCAGCGGTCACGCCGGCAATGAGCATCAACAACGGCGCCCATACCGGGAAGGTGTAGTACTCCTGATTGGTCGAAATGGCGAAGAAGATCAAGGTCACTGCGGAGAAGAGGCTGAGCAGCCACACGGTGCGGATGCGGAACTTGAGCCACGGCACATCGCTGGCCACATCTTCGCGCAGGGCGTTTTCGAGGTAGTAATCGACGGTCTGGCCGGCATCGTGGCGTAAATGCCAAAGCCAGCGATGGCGGGTCTTCCAGGCCACGGCCACGGCCGCGGGCAGGAACAGGCTCCAGGGGAAAAGCCAGGCGATGTGCGCCAGCCAATACCAGAGCGCGGGCAGCTTGTTGTAGTCGTGCGGGTAGCGCTCGCCGAGGAAGCGCAGGAAGTGCTCGTTGACGAAATAAAAATAGAAGAAGCCGTGAACATTGCCCAGGGTGGGATGGTTGCCGAGGGGGTGGCCCTGGTCGGGGTTGGCCAACCCGCAAAGGATGTGCCAGGGAGCGCCGATGGCGAGAAAAAGCAGAAATCCTGAGACCGGCTTGAGGGCGCGCCAGCGCCGCCACTGGCCGGTGAGCAGCAGGTAGGGGACGGCCGCGCCCAAGAAGAAGACAGGCGCGATGAGTCCCTTGGTGAGCAGAGCGAGGGCGACCGAGGCCCACATCCAGTAAAAGCACAGAGGACGATCCTTCTCGAGGCCAGTGATCAGGCAATAGAAGGCGAGGAGGAGGAAAAAGCCAAGAATCGCCTCGGGAATAATGAAGCGTGTGAAGAGAAAGGGGCCGATGGAGGTGAGCACGCCAAGGCCGGCGTAGAAGCCGGCGCGCGCGCCCCACGCGCGGCAGGCCCAGAGCCAGGAGAGCCAGGTGAGTCCCAGAACGGCGAGGGCGTCAGGCAGATGGGTCGTGAAGGCGTTTTCCAGGCCGGTGACGCGGTAGAGGGCGGCGACGGTCCAATAGGGCAGCGGAGGCTTCTCGAGATAGCGAATGCCGTCAATTTTGGGGGTGATCCAGTCGCCGGAGGCGACCATGTGCTGGGCGCACTCGGCGTGGGCCGCGTCGACGTCGTCAAGCAGCGGCGGCGTGAAGAGGGAGGCAACATAAACAGCTAAGAAAATGGCCGTAAAAAGCAGCCACGTGGCGCGCGTAGAGGGCGCTTGCCGCGGCCGCTGAAGGGTCGATGAACCGTTGCTCATTGTGAATGCGGCCATCGCTTCAAGGATATCAGCCGGGTAAATGCGCGCGCGGCAACGTAGAGCGCGTGACGAGGAGCGCGCGGTTGGTAATGATTGAAGCGGCAAGCGAGGGAGCGAACACCTGCACGCGGCGAGGCTGCGGAGTCAGCCGGTGCGCCGCAATGTTGCCGCCGGCTGCGACGGCGGAGGCCGGTCGTGTATCTTGGCCGTGAGATCATTTTTCTTTTTGCGGAGCATTTCGTAATCGGTCATGCCTACCTTCGCCGCTATTGATGTGGGTTCGAATTCCTGCCGCTTGAAAATCGCCAAAGTCGTGTCGCACCGGTTGAAGACGCTGGCCGAGGATCGCGAGGTGACCCGGTTGGGCACGAGCGTCTTCGATACGGGGCTGGTTTCGCCGGAGGCGATGGCGACCACGCTGCGGACGCTCAAGCGATTCCAGCGCGCAGTGCAGGCGCACGGGGTCGATCGCATCCGCGTGGTTTCGACCTCGGCGATGCGCGACGCCCGCAACGCCACGGCGTTCCAGGCGTGGGTGAAGGCGGAGACGGGCTGGAATCTCGAGGTGATTTCAGGGCTCGAAGAGGGCCGGCTGATTCACCTGGGTGTGACCGGCGGCGAGCCCGGCGCGGGCGGGCGGGTGCTGCTGTTCGACCTGGGCGGAGGGAGTTGCGAGATTACGCTCTCAGAACACCGGCGGATCAAGGAGACGGTGAGCCTACCGCTGGGAGCGGTGCGGCTGACGGAGCAGTTTTTGAGCGCCGATCCCGCGCCGCCCGAAGGCCTGGCGGGCATGCGGCGGTTGATCGCCCGCGAGTTGCGGCGCGCGCACCGCAGAATCCAGCCGGAGCGGGTGCTGCTAACCATCGCCACCTCGGGCACGGCGGCGGCGCTGTCCGCGGCGTGCGCCAACGGAGCCGGGAGGCCGGGCGCTCAGTTTGCTTCCCGGCGCGCTTCGGCTGACGGCGCGGCGCGTTCTCCTATGCTGGCCGGGATGACGCCGACGCGCGCGGTGCGCAAGCTGGCCAACAAGCTGGCCGGGCTGACCTTGCCGGAACGGGAGGCGGCGCCGGGCATCGGGCCGCGGCGGGCGGAGATCATTGTTGCGGGCAGTCAGGTGTACGCGGAGTTGCTGGAGAGCTTTGGGTTGGCGGGGTTCCGCTATTCACCGCTGGGGCTGCGCGACGGCATCCTGGCCCAGATGCTGGCGGAGCAGGACGCGCGGGCCAATGTGCACCGGGAGTTCGAGCATGAGCGCTGGGAGAGCGTGCTGGCGACGGCGCGGCGTTATGGAGTCGATCCGCGGCAGGCGGAGCCGGTGCGCGCGCACACGCTGCAGCTCTACCGGGAACTGAAAACACTGCACGAGCTGCCGCCGGAGTACGAGAGCTGGCTAGCCGCGGCCGCCATCCTGCGCGACACCGGCAAGTTCATCAACCACCAGGGCCATCACCGTCACACGCAGTACATTGTTTCGAGCTCGGAGATTTACGGGTACACGCAGTTACAGCGGACCGTGGTATCGGCCATTGCGCGGTACCTGGGCAAAAGCCGGCCGCAGCCGGGAGACCGCGCCATGCGCAACATTCCCACCGAGGAGCACAAGAATGTTCACCGCGCGGTGGTGCTGTTGCGGCTGGCCGAGGCTCTCAACCAGGACCGCGCCAGCGATGTGCTGCGCGTTGCCGTGAAAGTGTATCCCAAGCGGGTTTACCTGGAAGTGGAGCCGGGGCGGACGGGGGCAGAGCTGGAACTGTGGTCGCTACGTAAAGAGGCCGACTACTTCCGCGAGGTCTTTGGACGGGAGCTCTTTGTCACGCTAGCGTAGATGGCGCGCGCGGAGCGGGGATCGATGAGCCACTGCAGCCGCGCCGGATGGTGGTCCAGGTCCACGCGGGCGATGGAGCCCTTGCGCATGCGGATAGCCGCGCCGCCGTTTCCAGTGATGAGCCGGCCGAGAAACTGGAAGGTATTGGGATTGTGGCCCACGACCAGAACGCCGTCGCGGCCGGCGTATTTGGCCAGCATGTCCTGAAAGTCGGCGTAGGTTGCATTGGGGCCGAGCGCCGTGCTGATCTCAACTTTGGCGTCGTAGCCGAGTTCCGTGCCGACGAGTTGCGCGGTTTGCAGGGCGCGCTTGAGAGGACTTGAAACCACCACTTCCACCTGCGCCCTGAGCGCGCTCAAAAGGCGCGCCATTAACATGCACTGCTCCTTACCTTCCTTGACGAGGCCGCGCTTGGAGTCGAGGAGGGGGTTTCCGCGGAAGGCTCCGGCATCGGCATGGCGCATGAGGTATAGGATCATGACGAAAACAAGTCCGGCGAGTGCGGCTTGAGGGATGGCCGGGGACCCAAGACTCTGATTTTAACACGACTGTAACATTCGAGTGCGCGCGCTTCCCCTGCTTGAATCATGATGGACGCGATGTATGAATGCCTGACAAATACTGGCGCCATGCGAGGGAATTTTTGAGATTTCGCCGAGGGGAGGCGGTGTGGCCGGTGTGGCGAGGACTTACGGCTTTACCGGCTTCGCCATGCTGCGCGCCCATGCGTCCCATTGGTCGTTTTTGCTTAGCGGAGCTTGACGACGGGGGTAA
>JASHTU010000148.1 GCA_030040395.1 Acidobacteriaceae bacterium | reverse complement strand
GTCGGCCGTACGCAGTTTCGAGGTGGCGTGGCGCTCGAAGGCCAGGAGGGCGTCGTCGCGGCCCATGCCCTGGCCGTCGTCGCTGATTCGGATCAGGCGTCGGCCGCCGGCTTCCACCTCGACGCGTATGCGCGCGGCGCCAGCGTCGAGCGCGTTTTCGAGCAGCTCCTTGACTACCGAGGCCGGCCGGTCGACTACCTCGCCCGCGGCGATCTGATTGGCCACCTGGTCGGGAAGGATGCGGATGCGCCCCATTAGGGTTTAGGGTAACGCAGAACGGAGGCCGGGAATAAGGGGTCAGGGACCGAGCCTGTGCAGAGGTGGAAATCCGGGGACTTCCGAGGGCTGGCGCGAGAATCAGGGCGGGGTTTGTACAGAACCGGGGCTTTGATTAACGGAACACTCAGCCCGCATTCATCTCTATGCAAGTTGGCCGGATCAAGTCAGTTTGTGGCTTGCGGTCGAACTTCGATCACCTAAAGATGTATTAATGTTGAGCGACCCAGGTCGCGATTTTGAGACCCGGGAAAGCACGAACCCTAAAACAAAATCATCCGGTCAGCGAGCTAGACGCCCACGCCGAACTCGCTGGCCTGCTGCTCGCCGGCGTTGGAATAGAAGTCGTAGGGAGTGCGGTGATTGAACCTGTAGCGGCTGCGCAGTTCGGCGCCCAGGAGAATGCCCAGAGCGGCCACGGCCATCCCCATCGAAAACCAGCCGATCATCAGCAGAGCCTTGGTTCCACCCTTCTCAATGGCCTTCTCCAGGGCGAGGGGTGTGTCTGCCGAGGTGACGGATTCAGGTTCCGTGGACATACGAGTGCGTCCTCCTGCTGGCACCATGATAGCGCAGATTGAGGGCCGCGGGCGCGGCGCGCGAAGGCGAAAGACCGCGCGCTTACGCCACCGTGGTTTCGATACGGTCCAGCCAATTTGCCTTTGCCGCTTCGGGAAGAAAGCTGGCGCGGATGGAGTTGGCGGCGAGTTGGCGAAGCTCGTCGCCGGAGAAGCCCTGCTGGGTGTGCGCGAGCAGGTACTCGTTGGCCAGGTCGGAGGCAAAAAAGGCCGGGTCGTCGGAGTTGATGGTGACCAGGAGGCCGCGATCGAAGCAGCGGCGGAGGGGATGGCCGGTGAACGAGGCGCACACCCCGGTGCGTACATTCGAGGAGGGGTTCATTTCCATGGCGATGTTTCGTTGCTTGAGCTCCTCGATAAGAACCGGGTCTTGAATGGCGGAAAGCGCGTGGCCGATGCGCTCAGAACCGATGGCGAGGGCCTCCCAGATGGCCTCGGGGCCGGTGGTTTCACCGGCATGGTTGGTTAAGCGGAGACCAGCCTGCGCCGCGTTCGTGTAAAGGGCATGGAATGCAGCGGAGCCGGCCAGGCGCTCGTCGCCGCCGAGACCGATGGCGATGACCGAGGGATAGGCTGCGCGCATTTCGGCCGCCTTGCGAAAGACGCGCTCCGCCTCCGCGACGCTGAAGTGGCGCACGGCGTCGAAGATCCAGTAAAGCGAGAGGTTCAACTCCCGGGCGGCGCGCTCGCGGGCGCGTTCCAGGCCGGCGAAAATGGGCTCGAAGCAGGCGGGGTCATGTTTCCGCCACATGTAGATGACGCCGACGGAAATGTAGACTTCGGCATGGACGACGCCTTGCGCGGCAAGGCGCTGCATCATCCTCCACGCGGCCAATTCGTAGTCTTCCGGGTCGCGGAGCCGGCGGGTGACGGCCTTGAAGGCCTCAATGAAGCCGGTGAAATCCCTGAATTGGTAAAGCGCCTCGGCTTCGCGCAGAGTCAGGGCGCGCCCGTCGTGACGCGCGCTCAGCTCGACGAGAGTGGTGGGCAGGATTGTGCCTTCGAGATGGAGGTGCAGCTCGGCCTTGGGCAGGCGGCGGATGAAATTTTCGATTTCTGAAGTCATTGAATCTTGTTGAGCCCGGCAAACTCCGACCGATGCCGGCTGTAGAAGAAATAGATGAGCAGCCCGATGATCAGCCAGGCGAAGAAGGCCATCCAGGTCATGACCTCCAGGCCCATCATCAGCAGAATACAAAAGACGATGCTGAGCACGGGAAAAACCGGTCCGAGGGGAGCGCGGAAGCCGCGACGGCGCTCCGGCTCGCGATAGCGCAGAATGATGACAGCGGCGGAAACCAGGACGAACGCAAAGAGCGTGCCGATATTGGAGAGATTTGAGACGGTGCCGATGTCGAGCAGGCCGGCGGGGATGCCGACCACGAATCCGGCCACCCAGGTGGAAACCGCCGGGGTGCGGAACTGAGCGTGGATGCGGCTGAAGACCGAGGGCAAGAGGCCGTCGCGCGACATGGCGAACCAGATGCGGGCCTGGCCGAGCTGAAAGACCAGGATCGAAGAGATCATGCCCATCAGCGCGCCCAGCAGCACGAAAAGCCGCACCCAGTGCAGCTCGCCGCCGCCGTACTGGAGTGAAAGCCGCCGCAGCGCGTTGACAACCGGGGCGGCGTCGCCCATGACCGACCGCCAGGGCACGATGCCGCTGAGGATAATGGCTACGCCGCTATAGAGCAGCGTGCAGGCCACCAGCGTGGCCAGGATGCCGAAGGGCATGTCGCGCTGCGGATTGCGGCACTCCTCGGCGGCAGTAGAGACGGAATCGAAGCCGATGTAGGTGAAGAAGATGATGGAGCCGCCGGTAAGCACGCCGGTCCACCCGTTGGGCATGAAAGGGCGCCAATTGTGCGGCTTGATGAAGCTGGCGGCGGCAAAGATGAACACCAGGATGGCGGCCATCTTGACCAGCACCAGGATGTTGTTGGTGCGGGCCGACTCGCGGATGCCGCGGACCAGAATCACCGTCAAAATCATGACGATGAGGAAAGCGGGAATGTTGAAACCGAAGTGCCAGCCGGGATTGTAGAGATTGTTGCCGGCCAAGTCCTGGAGACCGGTGGGCAGATAGGCGGGCGAGATCCACTTCAGCGGAGGATGGATGCCGAACCAATCCATCAGGTCGACAATGTGCGCGGCGAAGCCCACGCTGACACTCATGTTGGAGAAGGCGTATTCGAGAATCAGGTCCCAACCGATGATCCAGGCCACCAACTCGCCCAGCGTCGCGTAGGTATAGGTGTAAGCCGAACCGGCAATGGGAATCATGGAGGCCATCTCGGCGTAGCAGAGGCCCGTGAAGGCGCATACGATGGCCACAAAAATGAGCGATAGCGCCAACGCCGGCCCTGCGCCCGGCCGCCCGGCCATCACTGTGTGCAGGATGAGAAAGTGGATGAGGGGCGTGCCGCCGATCGAAGGCTGATCAAAGTGCTGGCCAGCCATAGCCGTGCCGATGACGGTGAAGATCCCCGACCCGATGACGGCGCCAATGCCGAGCGCGGTGAGCGACCACGGCCCCAGGCTCTTCTTGAGCGAGTGCTCAGGTTCTTCCGATTCCCGGATGAGTTTGTCGATGGATTTGCGGGCAAGCAATTGACTGGTCAGCGCGGATCTCCTCGTCGTCCGGGTGCGAGTTTCACTTTGCGGGCCGTTGCTCACAGGATACAAGCCTCTACTGCGGGAAAAACTCCGTCGACTCTCAACGATTGGGGATCAGCCTTTGGCCTGGAGCCCAAACATGCGGGTCGCCGAGCGCGTGATTTTATAAGCTTGAGGCTGGCGGCGCCCCTTTCTTGCCGCTCCAGCATGGCTATGGCAAGAGTGGGACGCCTATTTCTATTTGCCCAAAAGCACGGCCAAAGGCCGGGGCCTGCTGAACGCTCTCGGCCGCAGTGGGATCGAGCTAAAAATTGAAATCCGAAGGCTGACAGCCGGCAGCCGCTCTTACCGCTTCGATTGGCCGCGAGCCATCTTCTTTACTTTTCGCTTGTTGGAGCCGCGTGGGGTGGTGCGCTTGGCTTTGGGCGGCGCCTTTTTGCGCGCCGCGCGCTTCAGCTTTTTGCGTTCCGCCGTGTCTTCGATCTTGGTGGTGTCAGCCACGTGCAACCTCTTTCGCTCGAATCTGTTCAGGACTTCCCGCCCGCGGGCGAGTGCGCCTTTTATGGTAACAAAGATCGTGGCCGGCGGAAGCGCGGCGCACGGCGTCGATTCATGCCCGGCGGGCCAGCCGGAGCGTTTCCGGACCTCCGCGCCGCAGAGTAAACTCAATTCCGCTTGAGAGGTGATCCTTGTTCGACGAAAGCGCCCGCGTTCTTGTTATCGATCCTGGAACCACGTCGACGAAGTTCGGCGTTTTTACCCGCGCCGGCGAAGAGCTGGCGCGCACGATTCGCCACGGGGACGAAGAACTGGAGCGCTTCCGCGGGCGGCCGATGCTGGAACGGCTGGACTATCGCGCGGAGCTGGTCAAAAGGGCGCTGGAGGAGGCGGGATACAGCGAGAGCGGAAAGGGCGAGGAGCGCTTTGTTGCGGTGGCCGGGAGGGGTGGGCTGTTGCCGCCGATGGCGTGCGGCGCCTACCTTGTGGACGAGGCGATGATGGCCGAACTGCGGCGGGCGCGGCTTGGCGAACACGCTTCGAACCTGGGCGCGGCGCTGGCGCTGAGCTTTGCGCGCGCCGCCGAGGTCAACGCCTACATTGTCGATCCCCCGACAGTGGATGAGTGGGAGCCGTGCGCGCGCTTCACAGGCTCGCCGCTGGTTGAACGCGTATGCATCGGCCACGCGCTTAACACCAGGGCCGTGGCCCAACGTTACGCCCGCGAACAGGGCCGCGCCTACGGCGATCTGCGGTTGATCGTCATTCACATGGGCAGCGGCGTGACTGTCTCCGCGCACCGCGGCGGGAAGACCATTGACAGCAACACGATCGAGGAAGGTCCTTTCGGCCCCGACCGCACCGGCGCGCTACCCGTGCGCGGGCTGGTCAAACTCTGCTTCAGCGGAAGAATGACGCAAGCCGAACTCGATCGCCATCTCTTTGGCGACGGAGGTCTGTTTGCGTATCTTGGAACGCGCGATCTGATTGAGGTCGAGCGCCGCATCGGCGACGGAGATCGCGAGGCCGCAGCGGTGCTTGAAGCGATGGTGTATCAAGTGGCGAAGGAGGCCGGCGCCATGGCGGCGGTGCTGCAAGGGAACGTGGACGCGGTGCTTGTCACCGGGGGGATGGCGCACTGCGAGCGGGTGCTTCAACTGCTGCGCCCTCAAATCAACTGGATCGCTCCCGTTACCGTGTATCCCGGCGAAGACGAATTGCGTGCGCTGGCTGAGGGCGTGTTTCGCGTGCTGGACGGCGAGGAGGAGGCGCGAAGGATGTGCGCGGACCCGGCCGCGACCACCGCGTGAAGGGGGATTCGAGATTTCGCGCTGCGCCCGCCAAGGCTACTCGAGCAACCTCTCGGTAGGCCGGTCGTCCTCGGAGGACATCCAACGGCCGATCTGGCTCACAATGGCGGCGATAAAAGCCCACACCAGCAGCACCACCCCAACGGCAGTGCACAAAAGGCCGCCAAGAACCCCCGGGCCGGTCGTGTTCATGTCGATGTGCAGGATCGAGCCCGCAAAGGGATAGCTTGCGGTGAAATTGGTCGATCCATGGCAATAACCGATGATTACACCGAGCCCGGCGGCCAGAAAGAGGACCGATGCAATTAAGGGACGGTCGGGTTTCATCTATGCCTCCCGATATGCCGATTGCGTGGGTTGCCGGGACGGCGGATTCCCACTTACTGAAGCGAGACAATCATTGCGCTTAGATGCGTAAGCTTCGCAAAAGGTCGAGTTTAGGTTGATTCCGGGGTCGCGGAACGCGGTGGAACCCCGGGACGGCACGGAGGCGGCGGCCGGCTTTCGCGCTTTGGGCAATGCCCGCCGCGTGGGGCGCCGGGCCCGGTGGCGCGAACTGCCGCTAAAATGAAGAGGGTGATGGAATTGGTGCAAATCGAGCCGCTGCGCCGGGCGCCGGCGCCCAAGCCCGAGTGGCTGAAGGCGCGTGCCCCCACGGGCGAAAACTACCACGACCTCAAGCGGCTGGCCCGGTCGCTCGCGCTCCACACGGTGTGCGAGAGCGCCCATTGCCCCAACATCGGCGAGTGCTGGCATCACCGGACCGCGACCTTCATGATGCTGGGCAACCTGTGCACGCGCCGCTGCGGTTTTTGCGCGGTGCCCAAAGGCCGGCCGGAGCCCATCGATTTCGACGAACCGCGACGCGTGGCGCAGGCTGTGGCCGCGCTCGGCCTGGAGCACGCGGTCGTGACCAGCGTGAACCGCGACGACGACAATGTGGGCGGAGCGCGGGCGTTCGCCATGGTGATCGAGGAAGTTCGCCGCCAGGCCCCCGGCTGCCGGGTGGAAGTTTTGATCCCGGATTTTCAGGGCGACAAGCAAGCCATTCGCATGGTTGTCGAAGCGGAGCCGGAGATCCTTAACCACAACACGGAGTCCGTGCCGCGGCTCTACCGCGTGGTGCGCTCGGGCGCGCGTTACGAGCGCTCTCTTGAGCTCTTGCGCTATGCCAAAGAGCTGCGGCCGGCCGGGCTGACGAAATCCGGCGTCATGGTCGGGTTGGGCGAGGAGACACGCGAACTGCTCGAGGTCTTCCGTGACTTGGCCGCCGTGGGTTGCGATATTCTCACCGTCGGGCAATACCTGCGCCCCTCGCGCGACCACCTGCCCATGGCGCGGCTTTATACGCCGCGCGAGTTCGCTGAACTGAAGGCCGAAGCGCTGACAATGGGATTTCGACACGTGGAGTCCGGGCCGCTGGTGCGGTCGAGCTACCATGCGCACGAACAGGCGGCGGCGACGGGGATGGTCCCGTAAAGCGTTGCGGGAGTTTCCGAAAGATGCTCGCCAAGAGGCTGGGCACCAATTGCAGCGGGTGCAGGCAGGGCTTCCGGCGGAGAACTTCAAGCCAATGCTCCCAATTGGCAAAGGCGTCGAGGAAATTCGCATCCGGGATGAATCAGGGGCGTATCGTGTCGTGTACACGGCGCGATTAGCGGAGGCTGTATATGTGCTCCATGCCTTCCAAAAGAAGACCAGGGCCACTTCGCAGGGCGATATGGAGATTGCACGTGAGCGATACCAGGAACTGATGCGAGGTCGATGATGAGCAAATTGGAGTTTGAAGAGTTCGAGAACGTTTGGGATGCAATTGCCGATACGCCGAAAGAGGCGGCAAACCTGAGCCTGCGCTCCGACCTCATGATGAAAATTGAGGCGATCATCAAGGAAAATGGGTGGACCCAGGCCGAGGCTGCGAAGCGATGTGGAGTGACCCAGCCGCGGATCAACGATCTGCTGCGCGGGCGAATTTCGCGCTTTTCCGTCGATGCGTTGGTGAATATTGCTTCGGCGCTCGGGCGGAAGGTAAAAGTGAGCCTAGAGGATGCGGCGTGAAGAACGCACCTGCCGTTATAGGCAAATCTGAAACACCCATCTGCTATTTCTTAATCGAGACAAGGAGTTCGTCAAGCACCTGCCTTCTCACGTCCAAAAGCTGATCATGCAAGCTCTCGTAGAGATGGCATTGTTTGATCACGCCTTCCGTATCCCACTGATAGGTTTCTGTCACCTTAGCAAGGAACTCGTTCAAGAAGCTTAGGTCAATCGCAATCGGCAACGTGCATAACAACTTTACGGAGGGCTCGCCCTGGGAATGGTATCTCTTGAGATTGGCGTAAGCGGCATCAACATATTTCTGACGTTCGTGACGAAGTTGTTCAAGTTCGCGCGCCCCTGGAATTTCACCTGTTACCCCGTGGAATTGAGAGGACAGCTTCTGGGCTGCGTTGATCGACTCATCCGTTTGAACAGTTCCGACGCCAAGCACCCAAGCTCATTTTTCGCGCCGAAGAACACTCTTACGACATCCTCCATCAGGCGGTTCGCCTGATCAGCGATGAATCGGCGAGGTTCTCTCTTGCGCTCATGTCGTTTCTTGAGGTACGAGACTAATTCGCCCAAGAGGAATCCGAGGATTACTCCAGCTAAACCCGGACCCCACGTGCTCCGAGCACTTGGAGTCGCCGGCGCCTGGTCGATTAGCACCGCGATCATTATCTTCCAGTGCCGCCCACCGTCATTTTGTCGAGCTTCACCGTCGGTATCCCCACGCCCACGGGCACGTTTTGGCCCTCTTTGCCGCAGGTGCCGATGCCCTCGTCGAGCTTCAGGTCGTTGCCCACCATGGAGACGTATTTGAGCGCCTCGGGGCCGTTGCCGATCAGGGTCGCGTCGCGCACCGGGGCCGTCACCTTGCCGTCTTCAATGAGATAGGCTTCGGAGGCGGAGAAGACAAACTTGCCGTTGGTGATATCCACCTGGCCGCCGCCGAAATTCACCGCGTAGAGGCCGCGCTTGACGGAGCGCAGAATGTCCTCGGGCGCGTCGTCACCGGCGAGCATGTAGGTATTGGTCATGCGCGGCATGGGGATGGATTGATAGCTTTCGCGCCGGCCCGATCCGGTGTCCGCCATGCCCATCAGGCGCGCGGAAAGCTTGTC
>JASHTU010000147.1 GCA_030040395.1 Acidobacteriaceae bacterium | reverse complement strand
GTGAGCTGGCGGCAGATTCCTTTCAATGAGGGCTCGTGGGTGCAATCGTATGGGTCGGACGAACCGGCGCGCGGCTTGGGCGACGATACGCAGAGGGTGAATCCGGCGTACGAGACGCTGATCGAGCCAGACGGTCCAATTTATTTCATCGGCGAACATGTAAGCCACATTGTGGCCTGGCAGGAAGGCGCAGCGGTAAGCGCCCTGCGCGCGGTGCAGATGCTGAGCGACCGGGTGCATGCCTCGCGAGCCTGAGCGGCGCCGGCTATCTCCAGGGTGCATTTTGGAGGGTGCATTTTGGCTCCCCCCCATCCCCCTTTTGGGGTTAACCGCTTTATTTTTAGTCACTTAATGTTTTATCTCCATCTGCATCTCATTGAAAACATTGGGCTTATCACAGAGAATCCTGAAAACACGTGAGTTGCAGCCCGTGTTCGGTTCCCGGATCGGACGCGCCGGGCCGAAGATGGATCGCTCATGGAATTCTATGAACCACGGTATGGTGAAACGGGCTATTTTTCGCGGAAATGCGCCGCCCCAAGTTCCGTTTTGGTCTTGCAGGTGGCTGATCGGTCGATACGGTGGATTCTGCTGCCCCGAAATACTGCTGCCCCGGAATGTCTACCGGTAACTGCAGAGCAGGTGACGACAGGCTCAGAGCCCGAAGCTCAGACCGTTTCTTGCGTCCTCCAAATTATCCGAACAGCCGGCCCTCGCCGCCCGTCTTAGGGTTTGTAACTGGAGCGAGGATGGGCTGTGAGGCTCTCACCCCGGCGCAGATTGTCTGGCCGCAGAAGCGGAGTGGTTTGCGCGTCGTGACCGTTGACGATGCGGATTTCACGGCGTTGGTCCGGCGCCAGGCGCGCTTTGTCTTCCGCGTCACTTACGCCGTCCTCCTCAATTCCCACGACGCGGAAGACGCCGTGCAGGAGACCTTCTTGAAGCTCTACCGCAACGACGGCTGGCGGCACGCAAAGAACGAGCAGGCATTTCTCGCCCGCGTGGCTTGGCGCGTGGCAGTCGATGCCCGTCGGCGCTCGGCGTCCCATTCCGCCGCTTCCGGGTCGCAACTCACCCCGGACGCGCCGTCATTGGATGGTGACCCGCGGTCGCCGCAGCCCGGCCCCGAAGCCATCCTGCTTGCAGCCGACCACCATGCCGTGGTTCACGCGGCCATCGACTCACTGCCCGAAGAGCTACGCGTGCCGCTCGTGCTTTCGTCCTTCGAGGAGCTGAATTCGCGCGAGATTGGCAGGATTCTCGGCGTCCCCGAGGGCACGGTGCGCACGCGTCTGCAGCGGGCGCGCCAGGTGCTGCGGCGCAAACTCGCCGGCCTGGAGGAGGTTCGTTATGCCTGAAGACCGCGATCTCGACCGCTTCATTGACGCGGCTCTGGAAACCTACGCCGATCCGCGCCTTGATGAGAATCTCGCCGAACGTGTTCTCACCCGGCTCGCCAACGAACCTGCGCCGCAGCCGCGCCTGGTCTGGCTGCCCTGGGCTGCCATCGCATTCCCCGCAGCCATCTGCCTGCTTCTGCTTGTCCGTTCTGGCCCAGGGATTACAAAACCGCACGCCGCGCCGCCAATTCCGAGCGCCCAGCTCCACAACCCGGCCGGCATTTCAGTCCGCCCCCATTGGCACGCAGCACACCCGCCCGAGACAGCGCGGCAAATCAATCGCATCGCGCCACATCGGCATCCACTCGCGGCCACAACCGCGCCACAGCCTCTTCCCAAGCTTGACGTATTCCCAACCCCAACGCCGCTGACGCGCCAAGAACGCGCTCTCGCGGTTTACGTTGCCCACACGCCGCAAGCTGAGCAGGAGGCCCTCGCGCAATCCGAACAGGAGCCAATGCCGCTCACCGTGGCATCCATCCACGTCATGCCGCTCGAGGCGCCCGATAATGGCGCGAACACGAATTAAGGAGAACTCCATGCGCAAACTCGCCGTCTGCTTCGCTCTTCTCGTGCTGGTTGCGGCTAGCGCCCCTGCAAGCCGCGCCCAGGAATCCGCCAAAACCGCGGATTCGGCCAGCCATGCGGATACCGCCAAGACACCCGCTCACTTCTACCGTCTCGATTTTCTTCTCGAGGAGCTAGACTCCGCCGGCAAGCCCGCCAATAGCCGCTCCTTCTCTACAATTGTGAGCACTGCCGGAACGCGCTCCGGTTCGTTCGTTGTCGGCACCAAGGTTCCCATCGCCACGGGTAGCGTATCTCCCAAAAGCAATCCCGATTCAATTGAGACACAATTCCAGTACATCGATGTAGGCATAAAAATCACCGCCAGCGATATCCATGAGGACGGAAACCATCTTGCCTTCAACCTCCGTGCCGAAGTCAGCAGCCTAGCGGCGCCCTCGGTGATCGAGGGCGTCTCCGAGCCCGTCTTGCGCCAGAATGTCTGGAGCGGCGATGTCCTGATCCCCGTCGGCAAGCCCACCAGTGTCTTCAAATCCGACTCCCTTGAAAACAAGGGTTCCATGCAGCTCGAAATGACAGCGGCGCCGGTGGAATGATCGGAACGGGTTCGCCAAACGCAACCCGGAGGCTACGATTTGATAAGCATCCGGTCCCGCCCCAGCGGGGATGACGCTGCCTCTTCGCCTCAAACCGCCAGTGACAGAATCCAATTGTAAAGGGTGACAGCAAGGCGCTGTATTCCCCCGCAGGATTCCAATGTGTTCACTGCCGGAATTAAATGTCTTGAGCATCCCCACCCCAGGGACGAAGACCGATTCCCACCCCTGATCCGTGGGGACCCC
>JASHTU010000146.1 GCA_030040395.1 Acidobacteriaceae bacterium | reverse complement strand
GCACCAGATTCTGCGAGGCGATGCCCGCATCCCGAAGGGCCAGCTCAAAGGAGGTCAGCCGATCCTTATGTTTGCCCACGCCCTTGCTGAAGAAAAGCTTTTTCGGGACCATGCTCTTGCCCAATTTCGATGTGTCCTCCATGGGTGGAAAAATAGCGTTTCTTTGAAACGTTCCCGCATGAGTCTATCGCATTCGGGCCGGCGTAAACAGGATTTGGCGCAATTTCATCGTGGATTTATGCGGAACGTTCCGCCGCGCGGGTCGGCGATGTTTCCGGGCTTTGCGCGAGCCGCATGGCGAAACTCAGGGCAGGCGCGGGGAGGAGTGCAACTTTTGGCCGATTTCTTCGTTTAATGAAACATGAGATTGCTGACTTGGGCGGGGTGTGCGGCACTGAGCGCGGGGCTTGTCTGCGTGTACGCGCCGGCGCAAACGGCGGCCGATCCAGCGGGGCCAGGAAGCGCCGCCGGGGAAGTGGCGCCGCCGGCAACGCCGGATGCGGGACCGGTGGTGTTGGATTGGATTCCACCGGCGCTGACCGCGCTGAGCGCCGAGGCCGCGGTGAAATCGAATTTCACCCTGGACCGCAGGATGTTGGGCGCCGCCGCAGCCCTCATGGGCGAGACCGACCCGGAGACAAAACAGGCCATCGCGAAGATCGACGGTGTGAGCGTTCACCTGCTCGAGTTTGGCGACCCCGCAATGGTTGACCCGGCGGCCGTGGATTCGATCCGTCAGGCTTACCACCTGCGTGGGTGGAAGCACTTGGTAAGCACCACGGAGGCAGGCGGGCCCGTGCATGACGGAAAGGCCGATGTGTGGCTGGTGATGGACGGGGTGAACGTACGCGGCGCGGTGGTGCTGGTGGAGAGCGCGAAGACCGTGGCGCTGGTGACGGTGGCGGGCAATCTGAGCCCCGCCGACCTGCTCCATCTGCGCGGGCATTTCGGCATACCGCGATTCGATGGGGACACCCTGAGGGATGCGCAGTAAAATTAGCAGCGCCTGGGGCGGCTTGGCGACCGATGTCAGGATTCCTGAAGGGGATTCACCCTGCGCAGGCCGGGGAAGCGGGCGAAATCGCGGTCGGTGGTGTAGAGCGTCCCTCCATATTCGACGGTCAATGCGGCGAATTACGCGCCAGTGGTGAGCGGGCCTCTCACTTGGCCTTCCGGCAGCATGCGCTCGAGCAAGGCCCAATGGCGCTCTCCGGGGACCAGTAACGCGAGAAAATTGGCTCCCGGCGCCGCGCGCTCGAAGGTTCATAATCGGCTCTCGGTCTTGCCGCCGTTGCCACTACCGAATTTGAGATGGTAGCCTCATTTTTGATCTCAATCCGGAAAGGGCCTCCCTAAAAATCATGCAACACACCTATAACGGGCTGGAATTGCCAAAGAACGGCGAGCCCATTGCCTACCGGGACGGAGAATTTGCGGTTCCCGATCACCCCATCATTCCTTACATCGAAGGCGACGGCATTGGGCGCGATATTTGGAAGGCGTCGCAGCGAGTCTTCGACGCGGCCGTGGATAAAGCTTACGGCGGCAAACGCGTCATTCGCTGGTTCGAAATCTTCGCCGGCGAGAAGGCGTTTCTACAGTTCAACACCTGGTTGCCCGACGAATCGGTCGCGGCGGCGCGCGATCTGCGCGTTTCCATCAAAGGGCCGCTGACCACGCCGATCGGAGGTGGCATTCGCTCGCTGAACGTGGCGCTCAGGCAGATTCTTGATCTCTACGCCTGCGTGCGGCCGGTGAAGTACTACCAGGGTGTGCCCAGCCCGGTGAAACATCCGGAGAAGCTGGACGTGGTGATCTTCCGCGAGAATACCGAGGACGTGTATGCGGGGATCGAGTTTAAGGAGGGCACGGAGGACGCGGCGCGGCTGATCTCGTTTCTTAACCACGATCTCCTGTCCAAGGCCAAGAAAAAAATCCGCAGCGACTCGGGCGTGGGCATCAAGCCGATTTCGATCTTCGGCACCAAGCGGCTGGTGCGCTACGCCATCCGCTACGCGCTGGAGACGGGCCGGAAGACGGTCACCCTGGTGCACAAGGGAAATATTCAGAAGTTCACCGAAGGCGCTTTTCGCGAGTGGGGCTACGAGGTGGCCACGCAGGAGTTCCGCGAGCAGACGGTTACCGAACGCGAGAGCTGGATGCTGGGCAATGTGGAGGCCAATCCCGCGCTGACCATTGAGCAGAACGCGGCGCTGGTCGAGCCGGGGATGGAGCTCGCGCCGCAGAGCTTCCGCGACGCGGTGTGCGCGGAGGTCAAGGCGGTTCTCGACGCCATCGGCAAGTCGCACGGCAACGGCGCGTGGAAGCAGAAAATCCTGGTCAACGACCGCATCGCAGACTCGATTTTTCAACAGATTATTATCCGGCCGGCGGAGTATAGCGTGCTGGCGGCCCCGAACTTGAACGGCGATTACATCTCCGACGCTGCGGCGGCCCAGGTGGGCGGCTTGGGCATCGCGCCCGGCGCGAATATCGGCGACGGCTACGCGGTGTTTGAAGCCACGCACGGCACCGCGCCCAAGTACGCGGACAGGGACGTGATCAATCCCGGCTCGGTGATTCTTTCGGGCGTAATGATGCTGGAATTTATCGGCTGGAAAGAAGCGGCCAGACTGATCGAAACGGCGCTTGAGAAGACGATCGTGCAGAAGTTCGTGACCTACGATTTTGAACGGCAACTGAGTGGCGCCACCAAGGTGGGAACCAGCGAGTTTGCCACGC
Organism: Acidobacteriaceae bacterium; assembly: GCA_030040395.1. Lineage (GTDB taxonomy): Bacteria > Acidobacteriota > Terriglobia > Terriglobales > Acidobacteriaceae > Telmatobacter. The sequence goes on along the minus strand of JASHTU010000146.1, from coordinate 3,496 downwards.
GGATGATTGACAATATGTGAAAGCGGTTCATCATTCACAGTTCGCAGTTCTTAGCTAAGCCGCCAACGCGTAGCTGTCCCATTGTGGACTCTGAACCAGGAACTGTGAACTGGGAACTGAGAACTAAGAGCTGTGAGCCGTTAGGAGAAAAAATGCGGAAGAAGGTTTCAATTGTCGGCGCGGGCAACGTGGGCGCTACCGCCGCGCATTGGATTGCGGACAAAGAATTGGCCGACGTGGTGCTGGTGGATGTGATCGAGGGCGTCCCCCAGGGCAAGGGGCTCGATCTGCTCGAAGCCATGCCCATCGCCAAGCGCGACGTGCATGTAAGCGGCTCGAACGACTATGCGGCCACAGCCAATTCCGACGTGGTGATCATCACCGCCGGCATTCCCCGCAAGCCGGGGATGATCCGTGACGACCTGTTGCACACCAACTTCAAAATTATGTCGGACGTAGTGGCGAAGGTGGTGGCGCAGTCGCCGGAGTCGATCTTGATTATCGTGTCCAATCCGCTCGACGCCATGGCGCAGACCGCTTACCGGCAGGCGGGATTTAATCGCGAGCGCGTGATCGGCATGGCGGGAGTGCTCGATTCGGCTCGGTTTCGCGCCTTCATCGCCGAAGAGCTGAATGTGAGTGTGGAAAACGTGACCGCGTTTGTACTGGGCGGCCACGGCGACACCATGGTGCCGCTGGCCAGGTATTCGACCGTTGCCGGCATACCGATAACCGAGCTCATCGCCCCTGAGCGCGTGGAGCAACTCGTCCAGCGCACACGCGATGGCGGCGCGGAGATCGTGAAACACCTCAAAACGGGCAGCGCCTTTTACGCACCTTCCGCGGCAACAGTGGAGATGGCCGAAGCGATCTTGAAGGATAAGAAAAAGATTCTGCCCTGCGCGGCCTATCTCGACGGCGAGTACGGCATCTCCGGCTACTATATCGGCGTTCCCTGCAAACTGGGCGCGGCGGGGCTGGAGCAAATCATCGAGATCAAGCTTACCGCCGAGGAAGACGCCGCGCTCAAGAAGAGCGCCGCAGCGGTCAAGGAACTATGCGCGGTCATCGGAGTTTAGCAATTCCCAGCTTTTCCGCGGGCAAGGCTCGCTGCAATCAGATTCTGGTGACAACGGGCAACGCGCCGTTTGAGCTCAGTAAGCCCGAAACCGGGCCGGGCGCGTCAATCTTCGAAGCATCTCCAGACGCGCGCGAGATCCAGAACCAGGCCCTCCACCGAACCTTCACCCGCAACCCGATCGCCCGCGAACACCTCCGGCTCGCGGTCTGGCCGAAAAGCCAGAACCTGCCGTTGGTAAGGATCGACTAGCCACGCCAGTCGCGCTCCGTTTGCCAGCCAATCGTTCATCTTCTCTTTGAGCGCCTTGAGCGGATCGGACTCGGAGACCAGTTCGATGACAAAATCCGGGCAGACGCGTGGAAAGCCGCGCAATCCGCCTTTGGGTAGAGTCTTTAGCCGCTCTGGCGACACGTACGAGGCGTCAGGGCTCAGGATCGAGCCATCAGGTAGATGAAAAGCTGTGTTCGAATCGAATACACGGCCGCGGCCGTGAGCGACCCACCAGTTGCCCAATTGTCTTGCAATCTCCTGATTGCCGCTGCCTGTAAATCCCCCGGTCGGTGGGTTCATCCGTACAATTCCTTCTTTCGTGCGTTCGAGGCGGATGTGAGCAGAGTTCTCCCGGCACAGCGCCTCGAACTCCGCGTCGGTGACTGGAGGATCGAGCGCCAGCGTGCGCGGCAAGGTGTCGGGGTCAATCCGAAGGAGCGTCGCCATGCATCGATGTTACCTCTGTTTTGTCAATTCGATTGCGGCTCCGGCGGCGTGGCTGGCGCGGCGGGCTGCGCTGGCGCGGCAGGCTTTCCAGGAGCCGGACTGGGCGCAGGCGCGGGGGCAGATTGCGTTGCGTCCCCGCCGGGAACCGGATTGGGGCTCACCGTCGCGCCCGTCCCCGGATGCGGCGGAGCCGCTCCCATCGGGTGACCGGCTTGCGTGGGCAGATCCATCACGTCCAGCAATTCCACGTCGAAAATCAGATCGGATTTGGGCGGAATTCCCGGATGTTCGAGGCCGTGCGCGGGAATGTCGCGCATCCCGTAGGCCAACTGCCAGGGGATGAAGGTGCGGCGCTTGCCACCGATTCTCATGCCCGCAAAGCCCTGGTCGAAGCCGGGAATAAGCCGGCCAAATCCCTGCGGAAAGATGAGCGGTTGAGGATCGCCCAGTTCAGGCTTGCCATCCGGGCCCATCACCGGCTTGCCGTCCTTGAGAACAGGCGCGCGATGGTCGAAGGACGAATCGAACTTGACCCCGGTGGCCGCCAGGTAGCCGGTGTATTGCACCTTATACAGCTTTTGGGGCTCGGCAGGAGCGCCCGTGCCGACCTTGATGTCGATGTACCGCTCGGTAAATAACGGCTCGGGAATACCCTCTACCGGAGGAGGCCCGCCGCCCGTATTACTCGGAGGGAGAGAGCCAGCCCCCGACTGATTAGACTGCGAAGTCCTGACCTGACTGCCAGGTTCAACAAATACACCTGTTGTCCTGTTTTGAGATGAAGAAGTTTCGCTGACTTCTCCTGGGACCTCATTACCCTTTTGTAGGAACGCTCTAAGCGGTTGCACCATATCTCGACGAATCGAGAAAACTTCGTACTCGGACCCTACGCGATTGGAATCGGTCAACTCTCTGAAGCGCAAAGTCCCGAACGCCTTTGACTTCAGGACTCCGCCCATGGCGACTTCGTTGGAAGCGAGCAGAACATCTCTTTCTCGGTCACGGCCACTTACCCTTACCCGACACCTTACGCCGCCAACCGTGCCTCCCTGGATGAGGTATTCGTTTTTCGCTGCGACCAAGTCCATTTTCGAGTCCGTGAGAGAGCACCGGATGTCGGACGGAAGTGGAACATAGGAGTTAAAGGCAGGCCGGGTCGTTTTGGCGGTCGTTTGCCCGCCCGCGAATGCGATTCCGCCGAAAAACAAGAAGAGTGCTGCGTGTTTCATCAACTGCGAATCTCCTGGAGGGTGGCTCTAAATCGGAGTCTATCAGGGTTGAGGGGAATTGGCAGATTCCCGAGAGCCGGCAAGATGCGGCTCCGCAGGCTGCCGGAGTAGAATTGCCTTTCCATGCTCGCCGGGTCGATCCCGCCCGCCAATAAATCCTTAGAGGAGCTTTAGAAATGGCAATCCCACGTCGCAATTTCCTGAAATCTTTTGCCGGAGCGGGCGCCTTGGCCGTGTCTCCGCGCTTCGCCGCCGCTCAGGAACAAGCTGAGCGCGCCACTCGCGCGATGCCCCAGCCGAAGATCAAGGACATCAGCGTCATCGAGTGCCAACCCCAGGGCGTCCGCCTCACCGTGGTCAAGATCACCACCGATCAGGACGGCCTCTACGGCTACGGCTGCGCCACCTTTACCCAGCGCGCTGATCTCGTCAAGCCCGCCGTCGAGCTCTACCTCAAGCCCCTGCTTCT
>JASHTU010000011.1 GCA_030040395.1 Acidobacteriaceae bacterium | reverse complement strand
GCGGCTCTGCCTTTCAAGCTGAATTTATCCAGAATCAGGGTCGTCGATCCTTTCCGCGCAAGAGGCGGCCGGTCCATCGCCGCGACGTTTCCAAAATCATTCTACTCGGGCCGCAGGAACCAAACCGCCTCGCGCGAAAGTTAATGACAGGCTCTAGAGTTTCCTTCCCTTTGCCGGCCGAGCGGGCGTGGATGAAGAGACATTCCGCCGAAATTCGTTCGACTTTTTTTCCGCCGCGTGTATCCTCGATGCATTGAAAGATTGTCCATTCTTTCCCGTCGCCAACCTTCGGAGCCGGTCGATGGCTCGCCAAAGCTTTCCATGGAGGACTCGCCATGCCGGCCAAGCCGCTCATGATTGCAACGCTCGCCCTGGCAACACTCACCGTTCCGCTGAGCTCTGCCGGACCTGCCGCCGCGCAGGAAAGCGGCCCGTACAAGGTGCTCAAGATTCAACTGGTGGGAGGCGAAGGCGGATTCGACTACGTGACCGCGGACCCGGATGGGCGCAGCCTCTTCGTTGCCCGCTCCGGCCCCACAGGACACATCGGCGTCTATAACCTCGACACCCTGGCCGAGATCGGCGACCTCCCCGGCGTGAGCGGCCACGGCGGCGCGGCGGACACCGCGACCGGCCACGGCTTCGCCACCTCGAAGCCAGTGACGATGTTCGACGCCCACACCTTCGCCATCATCAAAAAGATCGACGTTGGCGGCAATCCCGACGGCTACCTCAACGACCCTTACAACCATCACTTCTACGTCCTCAGCCACGCGCAGCCCAACGTGACCATCCTCGACGACAAGGACGGCTCGATCCTGGGAACCATCGACATTGGCGGCGCTTCCGAAGAGGCCGCAACCGATGGCCATGGCAAGATCTATGTGGACATTGAAGACAAGGCCGCCATCGCGGTCATCGACGCCGATACGATGAAGATGGTCGGCCGCTACGATGTTTCCAGCAAAGGCTCGGAGTGCGCCGGCCTGGCCATCGACGCGAAGGACAATATCCTTTTCGCTTCGTGCCGGGCGAACAAGAATATGGTCATTTTGTCGGCGACCGATGGACATATCCTCGCCGATTTGCCCATCGGCGCCGGGTCCGACGGCGTGGTCTTCAACCCGGAGACGATGGAGGCATTCAGCTCGCAGGGCGACGGCACGCTATCAGTCATCATGGAGAATTCGCCTACCAGCTTTTCCGTGGAGCAGACGGTTTACACGCCGATGCGGGCCAAGACGCTTACCCTGGATCCGAAAACCGACCGCATCTTCTCCATCACGGCGGAGTACGGTCCCACGCCGGAGGAGGCTCCGGGAATGGCTGCGCCGGCCAGCGGTCCAGAGCCCGCCTTCCGGCGCGGACCTCGCGCGCCGATGATTCCCGGTTCCTTCCAGATTCTAGTGATCGGCAAGTAAGCGGCGGGGGCGGCGTCTAGTCTGGAATCGCTATAGTCCGGCGGGTTTGGGATTGTTGCGATCGAACTTCGCCACCTGGATCTTCCGCGCCAAGCCCAGCTTGGCCAGCAGCCAGATGCCCCAGAAGTTGGGGTCAATCTCCCACCAGGTGAGGCCGTGCCGCGCGCTTACCGGGTGCGCGTGGTGGTTGTTGTGCCACCCTTCGCCACCCGTCAGCAGCGCCACCCACCAGTTGTTGCGCGAGTCGTCCCGCGTCTGGAACCTGCGGCGGCCCCACATGTGAGTGGCCGAGTTCACCAGCCAAGTGGCGTGCAGGCCCAGCGTGACCCGCAGCAGGCCACCCCAAAGCACCATGGCGATTCCGTTCACCAGTCCGCCCCAGATCCAGCCCCCAGCAAACAGCAGCACCCCGCTGGCGACGATCGGCAGCCAGTGGTACTTACTCAGCCACGCGTGAAAGCGGTCGCGGCTCAGGTCTGGCGAGTAGCGCGCCAGCGCCGCCGTCTGCGAGTGCAGCGACTGGCCGAAGAGCAACCATCCCGCGTGAGCCCACCACCCACCCTCGTGTGGCGTGTGCGGATCGCCCTCCTGGTCGCTAAGCTGGTGATGCAGACGGTGCGTCGACACCCAGAAAATCGGCCCACCTTCCAGCGAAAGCGTCGCAAACACGCTCATCACATATTCCAGCCACTTCGGCACCCGGTAGCCGCGATGCGTCAGGAGCCGGTGATAGCACATCCCGATGCCGACGTTGATCGCCAGCACATAAATTACGCCCATCACCAGCAAGCGCTGCCAGGTGAAGAAGAACAGCGCCGCCAGCGCTCCCAGGTGGAAGACGACAATGATCGCCAACGTCGTTCTGTTGAGTCCCTCCGGAAGCGTTGCCGCCTTGCCCATGCGAATCTGCTGCCGCGCCGGCACGGCGTGGAGGGCATGGAGAGGGTTGAGTTCGTGGGCGTTATGAGTGGTGGGAATCGGAGCGTCTAAGACACTCGTCGCACGTTCAGGAGACGGGGCGATTACGGGTGATGACATTCGTTCGGAGTTCCTTCAGGAAGTGGCGACAAGCCCACTTAGTTTTCAATTATATAGGAGAGGGAACTGGAAAAAGCGCGCCCGCGGCGAACTCTTTTTTGACGCCGACAACGGCCATCCTCCCTCCACGGTCTCGGTCCATGGTTTGGCCTCGGTCTGCGAGCCCGTCGAAACGGCGGCCCGCGACAAGCTTTCTCCGCGCGGAAGCATCTTTTCCTACGCGGTCGGCTCGCCCACTGGAACCGCCTCGCTTACCTCCGGCTGCGGCTGGGGCTGCCCGCAATGGGCGCACCGCCGGGCTCCCACAGGGATCTCGCTCAGGCACTCAGGGCAAGTCTTTATCGTTGGCGATGGCGGGGGCGCATTCCCTTTGTTGATCCGCTCCATGACCTTGTGCATCGGCAGCACGATGGCGAAATAGATCACGGCGGCGACAATCAGAAACGACACCACGGCGTTGAGAAAATTGCCGACCGAAATTTTGCCGCTGTGCACCTGCAGCACCACGCCGCTGAAATCCGGCTTGCCCACCGTCGCCGCAATCAGCGGGTTCAGCACGTCCTTCACCAACGAGTTCACAATCGTGTTGAAAGCCGCGCCCAGGATCACGGCCACGGCCAGATCCACCACGTTGCCCCGAAAGATAAAGTCGCGAAAGCCTTTGAACACTTTCTGCTCCTCTCAGGAATGAACTAGACGGCCGGGCCACGCCCAAAGTCACGCGCCCGCCGCCCGCAGAGCCGGGTTGAACTTTGGCATCATCTTACCCCTTCCCCACGCCTTATGAAAGCGCTAATAGCGCGACAATGGCCACAAGGATCATCAGGTCCGAATACAGCACAATCAGGACCCCGGCGTGATACAGGCTCCATTTCCGCTGCAGGCAGCGCGCCGTCTCCGCCATCCCCCACGCGGCCCCCGCCAGCGCCGCAATCTCCCAGTTCGATCCATGGATGTGCTCGATGTAGGGAAAGCCCGCCAGCCGCAAACCGCTGAAAAACGCGCCCAGCGAAAGCAGTAACCCGCGTATCAGCGACTTTTGGCGCAACCGGAAGATAAGGGGCACAAGGTGCACGAATTCTCCAAGCGGGAATCGAAGTTTGACGCGGCTTCGACCGGAGAGGGTCTTCTTATAAGGGCTCGAGCGCCAAGACCGGAGGCATGGTTGCTATCCCGCCCCATACCCAATCAAAGAAATCTAAGGACCCCATCCTATATCTTGGAAGCTTGCGAATTTCAATCCGCGTCTCACTGGCCGCAGCTTCTCGGGGCCGCGGATCAGGAAAATCCGGAGAGCGGGGCTCCGCGGGCTTAGAGCAACCGCAATCTGGCTCAGGCAAGAGCGGGCTCGCTCGATTCCATCCCTCTGAGCGCTTCGCTGTAGGGCGCCCGCAACACCCCGCGCTCGGTCACAATCGCCGTCACATACCTGGCCGGAGTTACGTCGAAGGCCGGGTTGCAGATGCTCACGCCCACCGGCGTCAACTGCTTGCCGCCGTGGTGAGTCACTTCCACCGCCGGCCGCTCTTCAATCGGAATGGCGTCCCCGCTCGCGGTGGCCAGGTCAATCGTCGACCACGGAGCCGCCACGTACAACGGAATCCCGTGCTCCCGCGCCAAAATCGCCACGTTATACGTGCCGATCTTGTTGGCCACGTCGCCGTTGGCCGCAATGCGGTCCGCGCCCACCACCACCGCCTGAATCCTCCCCTGCCGCATCAGGCTCGCCGCCATGTTGTCACAAATGACCGTGGTGGCGACGCCGTCCGCCATCAGCTCCCACGCCGTGAGCCGCGCCCCCTGCAAAAAGGGCCGCGTCTCATCGGCAAACACGTGGATGCGCTTGCCCCGCTCCACCGCCGCGCGAATCACCCCCAGCGCGGTGCCATAGCCGCAAGTGGCCAGCGCGCCCGCGTTGCAGTGCGTCAGCACGCCGCCCTCGTCCGGCAGCAGCGCCGCGCCGTGCGCCCCCATGGCTTTGCAGGCGGCAATGTCTTCTTCGAACATCGCCTGCGCCTCAGCCAGCATTTTTTTCTTGATTTCGTCGAAGGCAAGGCCTGCGGACGCCAGCCCGGCAAATCGGGCTTTCATGCGGTCGATGGCCCAGAACAGGTTGACCGCCGTGGGCCGTGTCGCCGCCAGCCGCGCGCAAATCTTGGCCAACTCCGGCGCGAAGCGCTCCGCGCTTTCCGCCGTTGAACGCATTGCGCCAAGTGCAATGCCGTACGCCGCCGAAACCCCGATCGCCGGCGCCCCCCGCACCACCATCGTCTCAACGCACCGCGCCACCTGCTCGTAATTCTCCGCGAGCACGTAGCTCTCTTCCAGAGGCAGCTTGGTCTGGTCAATAAATCGTACGCCGTCAGCGGTCCATGTGAGCGTGGCAATCATCCACTTCCAGTGTAACCGCCGCGATATCCTGCGGCCTGCGGCGCGCCCGGGGGGTGGACTGAATTCACCCCCTTGGTTGCACGCCGCCATTCCGGCGCCGCTAACATACCTTTCAAAATGAGTTGTGTACGCCCAACGTGAACACATTGCCGTGAAAGTTGCGCGGCGCCGTGGGCCCCAATGGCGTTCCTTCTTCGCCGTAGCCGTAATAGTTCCAGTCGCCGCGCAGCGCCCAGCTCTCGCTCAGCGTCCACAGTACGCGGGCGAAGGGCGATTGGTTTTGCGATTGCAGCGCTCCCAGCGCCTGACGCGGGTTGATGAAGGTTGTTCTTCCGTTGATGGCCGTCATTCTGTAGCCCAAGCCGGCGCTGAAGCGCTTCACGAGAGTCAGAAAGTAGGCGATCGAGCCATATTGCGTGGGAGCGTCGTAGTAGCCGTTGGAAAAGTAAGGCGTGCCGTTGGTCACGCACGCCGGCGATGCGGTAACGGCGTTCACCGGAGCCGGAGTAACCGGATAACACTCGTCCGTTTGCGAGAACAGGTCAAAATACCCGTAACTCAGATCCAGGTTGAACTGCGCACTCGGAATCAGCTCGGCGCTGGCTGTGAAATTGCGCGTGTGATCCAGGTGGTTTACATAGGTCACGTTGTCGCGCCGCTCCAGATCGTCGAAGGCGCCGGAAATCGTCGCCCAGCTCTTCGCCCGGTAATTGCTCCGCACCTGGTAGTGCTGCAACTGGCGCGGGTTGGTCTGCACATAGGCCCCGTCGGCAAAAGCAAGTTCCACATTGCCGTAGAGCCGCCAGTTCAAAGCTGGCTGCACATCTACTCCCAACAATCCGCCCTGTTGATGGATGGTCAGGCTGTACGCGCCCGGAGCGCGTTGGGCAATTTCGCGCACCCGATAGCGGTAGCCGAGCGATAAGGCCGCGCGCCGCCCGGCTTGCCAGCGTGCGACGACCGTGTTCACCTGGGTTTTTTGGCCCAGGAAAAAGGCGTCGCTGGTGGTTGAAGTCGCGCCCGTGGCCGACGGCGGCGTGAGCATCGACGCGCCGCTGTAACTGGTCTCGAGATAGTTATCCATGCCGGGCAGCCGGAAATCTTCAAAGTCGTATTGTTCGGCGAGGCTCACCCTGGGAGCTAACTGCCACACCAGCTCGTAATTCGCGTTCACATTCACGCGCTGCGCTTTGGCGTAGCCGGTCACCGTGAACAACCGGGTCCCGGTTCTGGTTTCGAGACCGTTGAAAAATTCGCTGAAGTCCGGAAGGTTGGTGTTGGCGCCGGTGTAGCGGGCGCTGCCCGTCATCTGCACGTTTTTCAGGTCCGAGCTTTGAAAACGGAACTCTTCGGTCGGGAACAGGGTGCGGGTGGGCGACGAGCGCGTGTAATCGAGGAATCCGTTGCAGGTGGCGTTGGCCGTGGCCGGGGTGGTCGCGTTGGTGATGATCGGGGCGAGATGGTTGCCGCAACTGGGCACGGAGGTATTGTCGAAGCCCAGGTCCACCGCGGCCCCGTTGCTCAATTGCAGGTAGGTGTCTCTGAGCAGCCAGTTGGTGTTGCCCTTAAAGTGCATGATCGTTTCTTCGTAACTCAGCGTCGTCCGCGGAAGCACCTTCCAGTCCACGCCCCCACGCCACGTATCCGTGCTGTTGCGCCAGTTCTGCTGGAGCAGCGCTTCCGTGCCTTCGTGCACTGAGCTGAAGGTCAGGCCTTGCATGATGTTCTGGGAATACCCGGCGCGGATTCTGAATTTCGAAATCGGGAACAGGGTCAGGTCGGCGTCGGTCATCCTGCGGACAGTGTTGAAAGAATGTGGCGAAATGCTGTACTGCGGAAACGTGTAGCCGTTCGAGACCAGGCCGCCCGGAATAAGCGGGTTGTCCAGCAAATCGTAATTGAAGAACTGCCGGTTGCGCCGGAACATGCCTTGGAAGTCGTACAGCTTCCCCTTCGACATGCGAAGCACGCCGAAGTCCTCGGGGTCGCCCCCTAAGCCTGAGCTCGATTCGTCGAGGCTGTCGAACCAGGGATGTTTGGCTGTGCTGGTGGCGTGTGCTTCGAGCGTCTGGTTGAGGATGCGCGGCCCGCTTTGCAAATTCACTACGGTGTCATACATTGCTCCGCTGCCCGTATCGCTCGCAATGTGTCCGCCCACGTCGAACGTCTGTTGGATGAGATAGCCGTCCTTGGTCGTCCCCGGAGCGGCGCCGGGGCTCTGCGGCCAGGCGGCGGCAACCAGCATGAGGCTCACTCCGACAAACGCGGCGGGCGCCCAAGACCCCGAAAATCGATCCGCAGGCGATCGAGCGGCAGGAGATCGACCGGCGCCCAAAACCAGCCTCTTTCCCAAGCCAAGCTCCTTCATCGTCTCCTCCCGTCCGCTACTTGAAGAAAACGCTGCTCGCGTTCGAGCCGTGAACCTGCGTATGGCAATTGGTGCACGCCACGTACTGCGTCGCCTGGTTGTGGAACGAAGGCGCGCCCGGAGCGGAGAAATTGATCGACGCGGAGTGGCACTGCAAACACAGCGTGTTTACCTCGCTCACATTGAGCAGGCGCGCGTTCGGCGAGCCGTGCGGTGAGTGGCAGGCAGTGCACCCCTCGGTCTTCACCACCGGATGCTCGTAGACAAACGGGCCGGCCGTCTCCGCATGGCATTTGGCGCAGATCGTGTTCCTGTCGGCCGTGGAAAGGAGATTGTTTTCTTGACCTGTGCCGTGCGGATCGTGGCAATCAGTGCACTTCATCAGCCCCTCGGGCACCTTATGGTGGAAGGGCATCGAAAAGAGCACCTGGATGTCGGCGTGGCAGCGGTAGCAGAGCTGCGGCTGGCTTTCCGTCAAAAGAAACGATGGAGTGGAGGAGTGGTGAATGCTGTGGCAGCTCAGGCAGCTCACCCCTGCTTCGCCGTGGGCCGAGCGCTCGAAGTTGGGGTGAGCCGCCGCATGGCAGCCAAGGCATTTGGCATCCGCCTCGGT
>JASHTU010000145.1 GCA_030040395.1 Acidobacteriaceae bacterium | reverse complement strand
TCTTGTCGACGATGTGGCGGGGGGTGGCGCCGTCGGGGTTGCCCATGCCGAAGTCGATGATGTCCTCGCCGCGGCGGCGCGCGGCGGTCTTCATCTCACCGGTGATGTTGAAGACGTAGGCGGGCAGGCGCTGAATGCGGCTGAACTCTTCCATGATGACTCCAGAATACAGTGGTCAGTGATCAGGGGTCAGGGGTCAGGGTGGGCGACACGGTTGCGGCGTCGCGAAGTCCTTCCACTTTGAACTGCGAACTTTTTCGATGAGGTAGGGCGGGAAATCAGGCGGCGGAAGCCGCCGCAGCCGCGGCAACGCGGGCGGCGATCAAGAGGGCGCGGCGAGTGGCGAGGTGTTGCATGGAGTCCGTTATAGCGGGCTAGCGGAGTGAGGGGGTTGGCGATGCTAGCGGCGGTTTCGACGCGCGGGTGCACGGCTTCCCGCAAAACTGTTCACATTTGTACAGTTTTCGAGCGATTTGGAGGGAGAATAGATGCAGGACTAGTTCGCCGCTCCGAGCAGGGCCGTATTGCTTCCATCGGGGGAAGCACGGCCTGAATCTGCTGATCGCGCCCGTGCTGCCACTCTTCCTGCTGAGAGATGGCCGATGAATGTGCTGCTGATTTACCCGCAATTCCCTGAGACATTTTGGAGCTTCAAACACGCGCTCAAGTTTTTGGGCAAGCGGGCGGCGCAGCCTCCACTGGGCCTGATGACGGTGGCGGCGCTGCTGCCGGGCGTCTGGAAGAAGCGGCTGGTGGACACCAATGTGGAGCGGCTGCGCGAGCGCGACCTGAAGTGGGCTGATGTGGTTTTTGTAAGCGGGATGCACATCCAACTCGAGTCGCTCGTGGAGATTGTGGAGCGGTGCCGCGCGCGCGGGTTGCGCACCGTAGTGGGCGGGCCGATTGCGAGCAGCGTTTCGGCGGCGGAACTGAAGGCGAACCACGTAGTGATCGGCGAGGCGGAGAGCCTGATTGCCAATTTGGCGCGAGAGTTGGAAGCGGGAACGGCGCGACCCGTGTATCAGGCGACGGAACGGCCAGAAATGGCAGCGAGCCCGCTGCCGGATTTGAGCCTGATCAAGATGAAGCGCTATTCGACGATGACGGTGCAGTATTCGCGCGGGTGCCCGTTCAACTGCGAATTCTGCGACATCATCGAGATCTACGGGCGGCGGCCGCGGACCAAGGCCGTGGCGCAGGTGCTGGCGGAGCTGGACCAGTTGCTCGCGGCGGGCTGGCGAGAGGCTGTGTTTATTGTCGACGACAACTTTATCGGCAACAAGGCGCGGGCCAAGGAGTTGCTGCGGGCGTTAGCCGAGTGGCGCGTGGCGACAGGCGCACGATTTGACTTCATCACGGAGGCGTCGCTGAATCTGGCCGACGATGTGGAGCTGATGCAGCTGATGAGGGACGCGGGATTCAAGTCGGTGTTTCTGGGTGTGGAGACGCCGGATGAGTCGGGGCTGATTGCGAGCAACAAACTGCAAAACACGCGGCGAAGTTTGCTGGAGAGTGTGGCGACGATCCAGAGATATGGGATGCAGGTGATGGGCGGATTCATCCTGGGATTCGACACCGATAAGGAAGACATCTTCGAGCGCATGGTGGAGTTCATCCAGAAGAGCGGGATTCCGATTGCGATGGTGGGTCTGCTGCAGGCGATGCCGGGGACGCAGCTCTTCAGGCGGTTGCGACAAGAAGGCCGGATTGTGGACGCGGGCGGCGGCAACAATACGTTTTGCGACCGGCTGAACTTTTTGCCGCGCATGGATTCGGCAAAGCTGGTGGAGGGTTACCGCGAGGTGCTGAAGAGGATTTACAACTGCGAAGCCTACTACGAGCGGGTGAAGGTTTATCTGAACCGGGCGCATCCGAAGCCGGCGAAAGGCGAGCGCGTAAAGAAGCAGGCGGGGCAAAAAGCGCCGGCGCTGCTGACGCGCGACAATTTGCGCGCGCTGGCGAATTCGATTGTGCGGCAGGGAGTGCTGGGGCGGCACCAGTGGAGCTATTGGAAGTTCCTGGCGGCTGCAGCGACCAAGTACCGGCGCTGCTTTGGCGCGGCGATGACGCTGGCGGTGATGGGATATCACTTCCAGGTGATGACGCGCAAGCTCGGCAAGGCGATGGACAAGGCGACGAAGGGGGCAGCCATCGAGCAGCACCTGCTGGCCGAAACAGACAGATCAGATGGTTAGATTCCCAGGAATTTGATCGAATTCGATTAAGCGCCCGTGGTGAGCACGACGCGGAAGCGCGCATTGCCGCTCATCATGCGGTCGAAGGCTTCTTCGGCCCTTTCGAGCGAATAGGTTTCGATCATGGGCTTGACGCCGGTGAGGGCGCTGAAATTGAGTGTGTCTTCAGAATCCATGCCGGTGCCGGAGGGCCAGCCGAGGACAGTGCGGCGGCCGAGGATCATGGGGAACGGGCTGACGACGATGGGGCCGTCGGGCGCGCCGACAATGATGAGCTTGCCGGTGGGGGCGAGGCCGTTAACGGTCCACTCAAGGGCCTTGGCGCTGGTGACGGTGGAGAGGATGACCTGGGCTCCGCCGAGCTTCTGGAGTTCGTCAGCCGGATCCTGGGTGGTGCTGTCGATGTAGAGGTGGGCGCCGAGCTGGTGGGCAAGCGGGGCTTTGTCCTGGCCGCGAGCGACGGCGACGGTGCGGTAACCGCTTTTGGCGGCGTATTGGACGGCCAGGTGGCCGAGGCCGCCAATGCCGAGAATGGCCACGGTGTCGCCAGAGCGGGCGCCGCTGTTGCGCAGGCTGTTGAAGGTGGTGACGCCGGCGCACAGCAGCGGCCCGGCGTCTGCGGGAGCCAGATCGGCGGGGATGAAAGCGAGAGCGTTGGCCGGGGCAATTACATAGTCGGCATAGCCGCCATCGAAGTCGATGCCGGAGATGAGCTGGTTTTCGCAGAGAATAAAGTCACCGCGGCGGCAGGGCGGGCAGAAGTTGCAATGGCCGCCGTGCCAGCCCAGGCCCACGCGCTGGCCGGGCTGAAAGAGCGGCACATCGGGACCGACGGCATCCACGATGCCGGCCACCTCATGGCCGGGAACACGGGGGAATTGAATGCCGGGCCACTGGCCGAACTTGGTCAGCGAGTCGCTGTGACACACCCCGCATGCGTGGACACGGATGCGCACCTGGCCCGGGCCAGGATTGGGAAACTGCTTTTCAATGAGCTGGAACGCTCCGCCGGCAGCGGAGACCTGCATGGCGCGACCGCTGACTGTGGGCATCAGATTCTCCTTATGGGCGGTATGATGCGGCGAATGAGTGCGGGATGCACGAAGAAGTGTGGAAAGCATGTGAATAGTTGACGTACCGGCGACGCGGGCGGACAGGAGGCAGGCGGGGCGCCAGAGCGAGGTGCGCGGAATTTATACTGGAAGCACCGATGAGTGAGTTTCTACCTGTAGATGAGCAGATGGATCTGCTGGAAAAGGGCGCGGCAGAGATCATCCGCCTGAGCGATTTGCGCGAGCGGCTGGAGGAGAGCCGCGCCAGTTGGCGGCCATTGCGCGTGAAGGCCGGCTTTGACCCCACGGCGCCTGACCTGCACCTGGGGCACACGGTGTTGATGCGCAAGCTGCGCCACTTTCAGCAACTCGGACACACGGTGATTTTTCTGGTGGGCGACTTTACTTCGCTGATCGGCGATCCGACGGGACGCAACGTGACGCGCAAGCCGCTTACACGCGAGCAGATCGACGCCAACGCCGAGACCTATAAGCAGCAGGTGTTTCGGATCCTGGACGAAAAGGCGACAGAGGTGCGCTACAACAGCGAGTGGCTGGGCCAGCTGGGCTACGAAGGGACGATCCGCTTGACGGCGCATTTCACGGTTTCGCAGATGCTGGAGCGCGACGAGTTCCACACACGTTTCCAGAACGAGCAGCCGATCAGCCTGCACGAGCTGCTGTATCCGGTGATGCAAGGTTACGACTCGGTGGCGTTGCAGTGCGACGTGGAACTGGGCGGGACGGACCAGAAATTCAACCTGCTATGCGGGCGCGAGCTGCAGCGGCACTACGGGCAAAAGCCGCAGATCGTGCTGATGACGCCGATTCTCGAGGGGCTGGACGGCGCGCAGAAGATGTCGAAATCGCTGGGGAACGCGATCGGGATCAACGAGCCGGCCGGGGAGATGTACGGGAAACTGATGAGCATCAGTGACGAGCTGATGTGGAAGTATTTTTTCTTGTTGACGGATCTTCGCGGCTCGGAGATTGAGGCATT
>JASHTU010000144.1 GCA_030040395.1 Acidobacteriaceae bacterium | reverse complement strand
GCGGGTGTCGATCACGCTGATGGTGTCATCGAGCCGGTTGGCCACCAACAGCCGGCGCCCATCGGGGCTGAGCGCCACACCGCGCGGATCGCAGCCCACCGGGATGCGCTTCACCACGTAATTGGCGCTGGCGGAGAGATCGTAGGCAACGGGTCTCCGGTGGGTTTGGACATAACGCAAGAGCCGTGGCAGATCGATCACAGTCACGATTTCCGAGCCGCCGCTGGTCACGTAAAGCCGCGAGTTATCCGGCGTAATCGCCACGCCGAAGGGTCGCGCCGCATGACTATCCAAGTCGTCCAGCGGGACTTCGACCGTCTTGGCGCCTATATCCGCGCCAAACAGAGAAAGGGTGTCCTCGAAAACCCAGCCGTGCTCCACCGCTGTGAGCGGCACAAGGTTTTTGGGATGCAGCTCGGCCACGACGCCCAGTCGGCCATCTGAAGAAAGCGCAACGTGAAAGACGCCGGCAATGCTGTGCAAGGGAATGCGATCGACCACTTCGGCGGCGGCCGTGTCGATTACGGTGACCTCCGACCTCGGCGGGGTGCGATAGGGCGACGGATTCGGATAGATATGGGTGACGTATAGCCGGCTTCCGTCGGGCGAAGGTGTAATGTAACTGGCGCCGCGCCCCGCCGCCAGCCGCTTCTCTTCCGCGCCGGTTTGCGCGTTGAGCACGGCCACGTCGTTGCTGATTCGATTGGCCACATACAGGCGTCTGCCCATGCGGTCTTCCACCGCACTGGACGGCTCCGCGCCGACCGGCCAGGTGGCCACCACCTCGAGCGTGCGCGTATCGATCACCGAAAGGGTATCGTCCCAGGAGTTGGCCACGAACAGCCGGGCTCCGTCCGGAGAGAGCGAAAACCCGCGTGGCTCGTGGCCCACTGCGATGTTTCTGATGACCGCGTAGGTAGCCGCATCCAGCACACGGACTTCGTCGCTCTGGTTTGAGAGCACGTAGAGCCGCGCGCCGTCAGGCGAGAACAGAAGCTCCAGCGGAGAAGCGTAGATCAGATGCTCGCCGGTCCTGCCACCGGCAGCCGCGAAGACGGTCCCGACGCTCGTGAGCAGAGCGCACAACAACGCCGCGCCAAGCGCGCAGGGAGCCGCCGCTGAACAGGCCCGCGAGCGGCTCCTGAACGGCATGCGGCTCATCGCGGCTTCCTTTCTCCCGGCTCCTGCACTGTCAGAACGCGATCCACTGGCTGCGTCCCGAGTGTTTGCACAATTCCGCTGGGCCAGCGCACAACCAGTTTGTCGATGGCCGTGGCCGCGCCCAGTCCAAAGTGCAGGCGGGCGTCGTCTTGCGAGAGATATCCGGAGCTGGCCACGCGCTCTTCCATCCAGCGCCGGCCTCCGGCCATCACTTCCACGCGGGCGCCAATGCCGTCGCGATTGCTCTTTGTGCCGATAAGCTTGATTTCAACCCAATGGCCGGTGTTGGCGGAGACGTTGTGGAGCAGCGTTCCATCCGCGCCAAGATTCACTACGTAGGCGTCGACCTTGCCGTCATTGTCGTAATCGGCAAAGCAAGCTCCCCGCGCTACGGTGCGGTTGCTCAGCACCGGTCCGGCCTGTCGCGAGACATCGGCGAACTTCCCCTCGCCCAAGCCGCGAAACAGGGTGTGCTCCTGTGGAATGAGGTGGATCAAACCGCCGTGAAAAACTAGAATGTCGAGCAGGCCATCGTTATCGAAGTCGTAGACGCCCGAGCCCCAGCTCGCGTACTGCGCATCGGTCTGGGAGATGCCGCCGGCCGCGGTGACGTCCTCGAATCCTTTCCAATCCATTGAGGAAACGCCGAGTTCGGGCGCACCCAGGTTTCGCAGAAAACGGTTGTAGCTGCCGTCAGTCACCCACAGATCCAACACTCCCCGGTTCCAGAAATCCGCGGCCACTGGCCCCATTGACGATGTCGCTTCACCATTCTGTCCGTAAGCCGACCCGGTATCGTTGCCAATCTCCTCAAAAGTTCCGTCGTGCTTGTTGTGGAAGAAAAAGTTCTGTGTGCTGTCGTTGGTGACGTAGATATCGTCCCACCCGTCGTTGTCGAAGTCCGCCGCGGTCACGCCCATCGTGCGGCCGATGGATGCGCTGATGCCCGACTTGTCCGACACATCGGTAAAGGTGCCGTCGCAGTTGTTGTGGAACAGCATGTTGGTCTCGCCCGCATAATCGAGCGGCCCCGGATAATTGTCCGCGGCGTAAAAGGCGCGGTAAGTGGGATCGAACTTGACGTAGCGGCCCACGAACAAATCGAGGCATCCGTCCCTGTCGTAGTCCAGCCACGTGGAGCTGATGGCCCAGCCGTCCACCTTGATGCCGGCCTTCGCGGTCACATCGGTAAAATGGCCATTGCCGTCATTGTGATAAAGGACCACTTTGCCGAAACCGGTCACCAGCAGGTCCTCGTAGCCGTCATTGTCGTAATCCGCCGCCGTGACCGCGATGCCATACATATCCGGATCAAGTCCCGACTGATCGGTCACATCGGTGAAATGCCCGTCGCCGTCATTCCGATAGAGATGGTTGCGCGGCGGAGGATTCGGCTTGTCCTTGAGCGGATAGGGGTGCATGGAGTCCGCGAGCGGGCGGCCGCTGATTACGTAGAGTGAGGGCCGGCCGGAGTTGTTGAAGTCAAACCACAGGCAGCCGCCGCCCGTGCCCTCGAGCAGCGAACCCAGTTTGGCCGAGCCGAAGCTGTGGGTGAAGTGGATTCCGGACGCGTCAGTGGCGTCTTCAAAGCGGATGACGGACTGAAGCGCCGGCGGTGCGGAGTCTGACCTCGGCCGAACAGCGGGCGGCATAGCGCTTTGGGCCTCTGCAAGCGAGACGGCGCCAAACAAAAAAAGAAAAGAGCGAATCATCATCTCGCGTTGCCTCCCGCCGGTTCGTTCTGTATCGCTGCGTGCAGTGCGCTGCTCGCGCCGGTCAGGTCGACCGGCGTAGTGGAGCGCAGGAGCACCGCGGGCACGCGATTTTCCGGCGATCGCGCCGGTCCCGCGTGGCAGCCCACGCAGATGCGCTGTTCGCCGCTGCGAATCCAGAACCATCCCCGCTCGCTGCGCAGCACTGCGCCCTTTCGATCAAGCAGTAGAAACCGGATGGGTTGGTCCGCCGGAGTTTTCACGAAGAATGAGCCGTCAAACTCTACCGGCGCCGTCCCGTTCACCACCACGTGGCCCGCAGAGTCGAGTGATTCCAACCGCACCGACACCGGATTTTGCTGCAAATCCCCGTCGAGAGATACGCGCGCATCCAGTGCGAGCAGATTGGCGTAGTTCCAGGGGTGCAGCCCCGAAGGGAAGCGCCGCGGCCGAGTGCGCGGAGCAAGCAACACCGGCTCCACAAGATTCGCGCCGCTCACCGCCAGCACGGTTTCAAGCTTCATCGGTTCGGGCCTCGCGGGCGAATGGGGATTCCACAGTGCAATCGTGTAATGCGCGCTCGCGGCGGGCCGCACGCTGAGCAGCCAATCGCCCGATGCGGTTTCGGCAATTGCTCCCGCGTACTCGGCGCGGGGCGCAGCTAAAGGCTCTTCATGCGCCAAGGCCGAAGTGAAGCGCGCCAGCGACGCCCCGTGCGTGAACACCACATCGCCAGTAGCCAG